>PMIV01000100.1 GCA_003158355.1 Anaerolineaceae bacterium | reverse complement strand
GACGCGCAACCGCGTCACCCTGTGTAGCTGCGGCCTCTCGTGCAAGAAGCCCCTCTGCGACGGCACCCACCGCGAGGTGGAACAGGAAGAACTGCGCAAGAAGAAAGCGCAGCAGAAATAAAGTCATTCCCGGTCCGGTTCAGCGTTTGAACCGGACTTTTTTATAGAAGAATGTTGAAAAGTTCAAATTCAACAGCAGAAAATTGAGTGAGCGCTGTATTGGATAAATTGCTATAATGGCAATGTTTCTTATTGGTGGGAAAAGAAAGTGAAAAATTTAGAAACACTCATTCAAGAACAGATTATTTTTTAGAACAATACTTTCTCAATTAGGTTTCAATAACAACTCTTATGGCTAACAATGAATTTTGATTATTGTAAAATTATTGATAAAGACTTACAGTAATTACATAAATCAAAAAACCTTATTGGTTAATCGTCAATAAGGTTTTTTTCCATAAATAGGGAGAAAATATGACTGATGCGACTTGGAATGAGAATGATTATGATTTGAGTTTTGACGATATTTCTTATACTGGAAATGTAATAAACGCACCCATAAATTGGAAGATCGGCCAAATAAGAAATTACTTCCATGGCTTGGTAATAAAAGATGCGAAAAATGCAATGTTATGTGGTTCAATGTTATCAGGATTAACGCTTGGCATCTCTTCGCTCGATTATCTTGCTGGATTTTATTGTGGAAGAAAGACAACAGAAAATGATTTTGTCCATTATTTAGATAAATATTTTCCTGATAAATACAAGGATTTTAACCAATCAATTTATAGGCAATTAAGATGTGGATTGTTGCACAATCTAGTTTCAAAGGAACCGTGGCGAAATAATCAATTTGAATTCAAAATTACAAAAGAACCAATTAACCATCTTGATCCAAATGAAAATGGTCGAATTATTTTTTCACCAATAATTTTTCTAGAGGATTTACGCCGATCTGCAAGGAAGTATGTCTTTGATCTAATAATGAAACCAGAAGAAAACAATGAGTTGTTACATAATTTTGAAAAACGCTTCGATATAAATAATGGAACAACTGCGATTATGTTTTATACTAATGATCAATAAAAAAACTACGTTATGTCTGAAGGATACAGATAACCATTAATATTATCCTTATGTAAGAATTGAACATTGTCTCGCTAGGTTTGAAGTTCGAGTCTTCGATGAGGAATAAGCGTGCGTTCACCTGCCCAAGCGTTATTAGGGTAACGCGCCATACCGGTTGTTATTTTCTTTAGACGCGCATAAAACTTGACCAAGACCAGTGATCGCTCGTTTAACACGCCCATAATACCCTACTGCTATATTCTGGCTGAAAATTATATTTCAGCGGTACACCTTTTCTGCGCCAATAGATGAAGCAGAATTGGCGGAATAGACCAGTTATTAGGGAATGCTATAATATTATTAAGGAATCAAGATGAGCGAAGCGGTTATTAATTCTACTAAACCAACAGTCAACCTCTCTGGCGTCAAACTTTCTGCGGGCATGCATCCGGCTGGCTTTCCTCCATTAACGAGTGATGTATTGGAAAGTGTTGTTCAGCGCATTGTCAGCAGCCTGCGGGTTGAAAAGATCATCCTTTTTGGGTCATATGCCAATTTACTCGGCTCACCTACACCAGATAGTGACATTGATCTCCTCATTATCATGGAGACTTCAGAATCGCCAACCGAACGGATCCGTTCGGTCTCGCGTTTACTCCGCCCGCGTCCTTTCCCGATGGATATTCTGGTACGCACCCCGCAGGAAATCACTGCCTTGCTTGAAAGCGGCGATGGTTTCTTTCAAGAAATTATGACCCAGGGTAAAACCCTCTATGACCGGCGAGACTGATCCAATAGTATCCGTTTCCTGGAAGGCCTGGCTGGAACGAGCAGAAGAAGATTATTCGCTGGCCCTTTCGGCTATGTGACGAAAGTCGCCCCTGACTTACGGCGCTACCTTTCACGCGCAACAATGCATCGAAAAATATCTCAAAGCTTTATTGATTTCCAAGCAAGTGCCGTTTCCCCGTACCCACGATCTAGCGGCTCTGGGTCTTCAATGTAAGCAAGCCAGAGTCATTCTGCCCATAGACGATGATGCGCTAGAACTGTTGACTGCCTATGCGGTGGAGACGCGCTACCCCGGCACACAACCTACCATTGAAGAATCGAAGAAAGCCATCAAACTGAGCCAGATCATGCGCCGATTCATCAAAAAAACTTTACCTTGATAAAGCATGTGTGCGTTCGCTTTTGAACGTACCGCACCTATTGTTGCTCCCATTCCCTTCCTTTTCCTATAGAAGCAAATAAAACTTGACCAGCGCCAGTGGATCACGCATTTGACGCATCCATAATCCCCTGCGGTAGGGCACAGAAGTCAAATGAAGGGGGCTTTTATAGATCGAAATAATATCCATCTTCAATTGTTACCCGGCAATATTCCGGCGTAGAGTAATATTATATTGATTTCATGATGGTGCGCTTCCAGCGCACTCTACTCACTCGAAATTCTTCAAAAAATCCTCTTGCGTCACCTATTGCTCATGACGTTGCGTAATGAAGTAAGATGGAGCCAGGAAAGGAGGTGAAATCTATGTCAAAATACACGACAGGGGAATTGGCCAAATTGTGCGATGTTTCTCTTCGTACAGTTCAGTTCTATGATACGAAGGGTTTGCTTCATCCCACAGAGTTGACTGAAGGCGGAAGGCGGCTTTATTCCGATGAAGACTTGAAAAAGTTACATCTGATTTGTATGTTGAAGGCATTGGGGCTTTCGCTTGTCTCAATTAAGGGCATTCTCGACAGCCAAGCACCGAATAAAGTATTACTGCTCCTACTTGATGAACAGTCAAGGCTGATAGAAGCTGAAATCAAAGACAGGAAAGGGCAAAAAGAAGCGATCAAAATTATTCGCGAAAACATCCTCAATGCAGAAACCATCTCTGCCAGTTCTATCAATGACATAGATCAGATCATGAACAGAAAAAGAAAACCTAGAAAGACTTATGCTTTTATGCTTATCTTTGGTATCGTTATGGATATCATCGAAATCGGCACACTACTCCTCTGGATTGTAAAAGGGGTCTGGCTGCCTTTTGTCATTTGCATTCCTGTTGTGATTACAATAGGCTATTTGATTACCAGGATGTATTATAGGAATACGGCTTACATATGTCCGGAATGTAATGCAAAATTTAGACCTACTTTCGGTAATTTTGTTTTTTCAAAGCATACGCCGAAAACAAGAAAACTGAAATGTACAGCTTGCGGATATGCAGGTTATTGTGTAGAAACCTTTGCGGATGAAGCGGTAAATTAAGAATGAATACTAATTTGCGATAGGGTTGTGATCATAATCTGCTATTCATCTGGACGGGTTAAAAAATCAACCCATCCAGATGATGCGTTGCGAACGTACCGTCGCCCTGTCCGATTTTTGAAACAAATATATTACGCGCATTCCACGTCAATTAACCAAAAAACCGATAATAAACGCGATTTTGATCTGAAAACATATGGATTTTGCCATTATCGCTCCCATTCCTATTCCTTTAGAAGCAAATAAAACTTGACCAGATCCAGTGGATAGTCTTACTGGTGTATACATGCTTGATGCAATCGCCTGCGGCAAGGTTCGGAAGTCAGAATAAAATACCTTTTCAATCCATATACGGCGATTTTCCGGCATGATGTGCTATTAACTCAATCTCATGGCAGCACGTCAGCGACATACCCTTGCCAACCTGAAATCACTCGGATTTTTCGTACCTTTTCATTTCGCAACATTTTTCGACGTGTTTATAAATGTAAGAACATCAAAACCATTCCAATGATGTAAATAATGCTCACTCCAACTATTACAAAAACACTAGAAATCACACCAAAAATATAGTAACTCCTCTTATAACCAGTGAGCTGAGAATGCAAACCTTTTACTGATTTCTTCAATCGGCCAATTGAACTTACAATAATTAATATCGAAATTAATGAAACTATGAATAAAGAAATTATCTTAGTTTTCACATTATCCATTTTTATAACTCCCCACAAAAATTTTTTTACACCTCAAAGTTAAAGAATATACCATATTTGTTTTTTTGGGGTAACGCGCCACACTGGTTATTCCTCCCTTTCCAAAACATAAAAAACTTGATCTAGGCCAGTGGATCGCTTGTCTCAATCCCACTCAGTGAAGCTCCGAATTCCCATAACCATTTATAATTCAGCACATTGGTACTTATTTCAAGGAGACTCTCTTGTCTGAACGCCTGGTCGTTAAAGAATTAAGCAAAAAATACGCCTCCTTCCTCGCGCTGGCTCCGGCCACCTTTTCGTTGAATTCAGCGGAGATCACCGTGCTCAGCGGGCCGAACGGCTCGGGCAAGACCACGCTGTTCTCCTGCCTGTCGGGGCTGATTCGCCAGAGCGGCGGCTCGGTGAGCGTCTCTGGCTACGACCTCTACAGAGATGAAGTCGAAGTGCGCCGCCGTATGGTCTATGTGCCGGACGTGCCGCGCTTTTACCTGGAATTGACCGCCTGGGAGCACCTGCGCTTCATCGCCTCAGCCAACGATGCGGACAAGAACTTCGATCAGCGCGCGCAGGAGCTGCTGACCAAGCTGGGCTTGTGGGAGGCCAAAGACCTCTTTCCGCACAACTTCTCGCGCGGCATGCGCTTGAAGCTGGGGCTGGCGCTGGCTCTCATCCGCCCCTTCGAGGTGCTGCTGCTGGATGAGCCCACCTCTGCCCTGGACGCTGACGGCGTGACATTGTTGGTCGATGAGCTTTCTATGCTGCGCTCGGCGGGGGCGACCGTGCTGCTTTCCACCCACGACGCCAGCCTGATGCACCAGATCGGCGACCGGCAGTTGGTCATTCATCAGGGCGTGGTAGAGGAAGCTTAAGATGGGCGCTGTTAATTGGCTAAGGTCCCGCCAGGAAGAAAACGAGTTAAGTTTTTGGTTCTCGCTGGCTTCTTACGACAAGCGCGACCGCTCATGGGTCAACCGCGCCTATCTGGTCTACCTGTTCATTTTCTTAAGCGCCTGGATCTTTGCGGTGCTCACCCTGTTTGCTGGCGGGGGCGCCTCTCTGCTGCGCGTGCTCGATTCTGCCGCGCCCGCCCAGGCCGCGCTCCTGGTCGACGTGCTCCTGCTGGGAATTTGGGCGCTCCTCAAACTCTGGCAGGCCTGCCGGCGCAGCCCGGTGGTGTTTTCCGAACAGGACGCTGCCCTCCTCTGCCAGACCCCGGTCAAGAGAAGCCGGGTGGTGCTGCGCTGGTTCTTCATGCCCTGGTTAAAAAGCGCCGTTCCCTTTTGGCTCGCCGCCGTCACCCTTGGCTTTTCGCTGGCCGAGATCAGCATGCCCGGCGTCATCGGCATCAGCCGCGTGGGCGAATACGCCGGCTACGGCCTGCGCGCCTGGGCGGTGATGCTTCCGCTGCAACTGGCGCTCTTTGCCCTGCAGTGGATCATCGGCGTCTTGCGCCTGCACAAAGACCTGGACCGCGACTGGATCATCTGGCCGGTGCTCTCCGCTGGTGCGCTCTTTTTTGCCATTTTGCTGGCGGAATTTTCCACCGGCAGCTCTCCTCTAATCACGGCAATCCGTTCCGCTGCCAATGCATTGCTCTATCCGCTGCGGCAGGGATTTGCGGACAGCGCTTTACTGCCCGCCGTCGCCATCGGTGCGGGGGCAGCCCTGTGCGGGCTGGTGCTTTTAAGCCTGGTTTCCCGCTCCTTCAGCCTCAACCGGGCCGCGCAGGAGACCAACGAATCGTTCAAACTTCAATCGGCAATGCGCTACGGCATGGTGGACTACATCACGGACGTCCAAACCAGGAACCGTCTGGGGATCATGCACGCTCCAGCGCGGATCTCCGCTTTTTGGGAAGACAAAACTCTGATCTGGAAAGACCTGGTGCAAACGAAACGCACCTTTCGCTTTATCGACGCCTTCAATTGGATCTCGATCTTCAGCCTGATGCTGGGGGTGACGCTGCTGCCGGATTTTGGCAGCCGGGCGATTGCGCTCATCATCTGGGTCATCTGGGTTGGCCGGGTTTCGGTGCAGCGCATCCGCGCCGATCTTGCCTGCTGGCCGCTCATTCGCCAGTTGCCGGTCTCTCCCCGCCGCTTCATCCTCTCGGAGATGGCCGCCTCGTGGTCTTTGACCGCAGCATTGAGCATTTTAGGGTTTTTGATCGGCGCGCTCATCACCCGAAGCGCGCTGATCTGGTTTGTCTTCACCCTGCCGGTGCTGACCGCTGACGTAGCGCTGATCTCCGCCTTCGATGTAATCCGCCGCTCAAAAGGGCCTCTGCTGCTCAACGGCTCCGTAGCCAACCTTGGCGCCGTTGGCATTTTGCTGGGCATCCTTCTGGCCATGCTCCCGTTCTTGATATTTTCGTTTGCCGCCGTTGGGGTTGGAACCCTGCTGGCTTTAGCGGCCAGTCTGCTGCTGGCGCTGCTGGCCTTTACCGTCTCCTCCAACGCTTACCGCAACATCGATGTACTCTGAACGTTTTACCGTCAGCCATTTCGCCCATCAGATTTCGTCCAGCCCATCACCGGGGGTTCACTTTTCGTGATCTCCGCAGTCGACCCAGGATACCGGGCCGGTCGTTTGATTTCCAAAAAACTGGGGTACAATCAAAAATTGTGACTTTCGAAAGTCTACAAAATTCAATAGACCTTTCTTTAGAGAATAACTACCAAAGAGACTTTTTTATCCATGGAAAACATTAAAGCTGTGATTTTCGACTTCGGGGGAGTCTTGATCGATTGGAATCCATACTACCTTTACCGCAAGGTGCTCCCCAACGACACAGAAATAGCCGGTTTTTTGGCCGAAACAGGTTTACTCGATTGGAATTACACTTTCGACCAGGGATACCCTTTTAACCGGGGAATTACCGAACTCAGCCGCCGCTTCCCGCAGTATGCAGAGCTAATCCGCATGTTCGATGAGCGCTGGTCAGAGACCCTGGGGTCGACCTTTGATGCCACCATCGACCTGGTCAAAGGCTTGAAACAAAAGGGCCTGCCGGTTTATGGGCTGACCAATTGGTCTGCAGAAAAATTCAAGCAGGTTCGTTCGCAATATGAGTTTATGAATCTTTTCGATGATATTGTGGTTTCCGGTGAGGTAAAGATTGCCAAACCCGACCCGCGCATTTATACCCTGCTGCTCGAACGCAACGGTCTCAAAGCAGGCGACTGCCTGTACATCGATGATTCGAAAGAGAACGTTCGCGGCGCCCGCCAGGTGGGCCTGCAAGCCATCGAGTACCAGAGCTCCGCTCAGGTTCGCCAGATACTCGCCTCCCAAGGATTGCTGGATTAAAAAGTAAGAACATCGGGTTAATTCTCGCTGGCATTGTTCTTTACGATCTCATCGATCAGATTTTTTACGCTGTCAGTTGTGTTGATCGGTATTAATTTCATGGTTGGATGTGCATTTGCGAATACCCGAAAAGTTTCGTCGGCAAAGGCCCTTCCGATCTCATTGATTTCCACAAAGTCTAACATAACCACTTTGAATTTTTCGAGCCGGCTAAGCATGCGTTTTGCCTGAGAACGTGAAACCAGATTCTCATTCCCATATTTCACCAAAGAAACCGGCACAACTGTCTTATCGAAGCCCCGGTCGACCTCTGAATATTCGTCAAACACCTGCCGTGTCGTCCTGGCTGAACTCGGGGAAATTTGCATGACAACCAGAGTACCTTCAATTTCCTTGTCATCTTCAATTAAAGTATCGACCTTTTCTGCTGAACCGAAGGTAAGTTTGTGTGAAAGAATTGAAAACCTATCGAACATTCTGGAGGTAAAGAAAATTCCTTCTCCGGTATGGTTTTCTGGCTGTGTGGTCAATTTTCCCTTTGATAATTCAAGAATGGCAGTATACGGGTCATCTAAATGATATTCTTTAGCAATTTTATTGAAAATCCCAATTCCATCATCGCGGATCAGCACCGCAACTTGATCTGGAAACAACTCGATTTTTACAGTGACGGTTTTCCCTTCAGAGTGATCGATCGCATTGTTTAAAATCTCGCTAAACCCAAACTCACATATGCGCAGAATGTTTTCGTTTTGTCCGGTCATTAAAGGCAAAATATCATTCCGCCAGACCCTATCTTCTGCCAGATCTTGGGTGATCGCGTAAGTTTTCTCAAATACTGCCGCCGGCAGCAAAATATAAGTCCGATTGCGGGTATTGCCTTCCCCCTGGAGCTTTTTTTCAGCGATCAATTTTTGCAAATATTTGTTGATCGTTATTCGCGATAAGTGGTATCTGGATTGCGCAAGAGAGGCAATATCGTTTGGATGAGCGCGGATATTGTCCAAAATCCAATCCATAATTTCACTTCTTTGCTTTTCAGACAAACTCATTCAACGCTCCCAATAACAATATGTAATACTCTATATTATAAACATAAATTCACAAAATAACTGTTATTGTAAACATAATTATATTTATGTTTACAATAACAGATAGATGTACAAATCAATCCTTTTTGTGACTTCAGGTACATCAAATTTGCGCCGAGGCAGGGTATAGTATTCCACAGAGCGGTTCGCTGTTATTCCACTTTTGATTGGAAATATCCTTTTGAGCAAATTTCGTGATCCGGTAAGCGGAGCAATCCACCTTTTTTCAGCCATCCTGGCGGTTTTTGGGCTGGCCGCATTGTTGATCCCAGGACGGGGCGGCCTGCTCAAAGAGCTCTCTCTGCTTGTTTATGGCTTGAGCCTCATTTTCATGTTCTCATCCAGCACCATTTACCATTCCGTCAACACCAACCCCGATGCCCTGCTGCGGCTGCGCAAGATGGATCATTCATCCATCTATGTTTTGATCGCCGGTAGCTACACTCCGCTTTGTCTCAATTTCTTCACCGGATTTTGGCGCTGGGGCTTTCTGGACATCATCTGGGCGTTTGCCCTGGCCGGCATCATCATCAAGCTGTTCGTCATTAATGCGCCGCGCTGGGTCACCGCCGGCATCTATCTGGTGATGGGATGGATGTCTGTCTTTGCCATGCAAAATATGATCGCCACCATGCCGCTCGGGGCTTTGCTGTGGCTGTTCGCTGGCGGGCTGTTCTTCACCGTTGGCGCGATGATCTACATCACCCGCAAGATGGATTTCGTCCCCAACGTTTTCGGCTTTCACGAGGTCTGGCATATCTTTGTCTCGATGGGAGCGCTGTGCCACTTCATTATGATCTTTGTTTATATTGCCATCGTTTAAAAATATCAAGCGATCACCCTTTTGGATGCGGCAACAAGCTCCCCTGAATCGGTATATAAAAACCTTCCAAACTGAAATTCGGGTTTGGAAGGTTTTTTAATTTTGAGTTTATTTATGCAACTGCTAATTTTTCTTTCTTGAACAACACCGGCATGAACGGCACCACCAGGAATATCAACGCACCCAGCACGATGAAAGCCACCGGGTAACCGGCTTTTTTGGCCAGGAAACCGCTCAGCGCCAGGCCGATGCCCTGCCCGATATTGGTGACTGCCATCAAGATAGAGAACATGGAAGCGGCGATGCTTGGCTCGGTGTATTTCATGGCCAGGGCAAAGTAGACGGCCTGAGAAATACCGTAGGTCACCCCAAAGATAATCGCTGCCACGAAGGCTAGCGGCAGGTTTGCCACAACTGCCAGCAGCACCATCGTGGGCGCCACCGTCAAGACCGAGATCCAGACGGCCTTTTTATCACTGGTATGGTCCATGATATAACCACCCAGCAGACCGCCAATAACGCAGCCGATTCCCCAGACGGTGGTGATCAGGCCGGCGGTGCTCAGGCTCAGATCCATGTGCGCCGAGAAGGAAGGATTGACGATCTGGTTGGCGCCGACGACCACCAAAAAGATCACCAGGCCAACCCCGGCTGCAGCCAGAACCTGTTTGTTTTTGAAGGCGCCAAAAGCAGCCCAGTTGAAGCGCTCGCCTTCCTGACGTTTGCTCTCTTTGATAAAGAACAGCAGGATGAACGGGATCAGGGTCAGCACGGCCAGGAAATAGAAGACAGTCGGCCAGTTGAGCTTTTCGGCGATGAAACCGGCTACCGAGGCGGCCACGATCACACCTACCGCGCGCCCGCCGACCATAAATCCTTGTAACATGCCCTTATCACTGAGCGGGGTGATGTCCAGCGCCAGACCGTCGGCACAGGTATCATAAAAGGCCATGCCCATTTGCAGCAAGAAAGCCATACCTACGAAACCCCAGTAATTCTGTCCCGGGTTGATACGCGCAACGATCAGCAAACAGACCAATTGCACAACCAAGCCGATGGCGATGTAGGGTTTGCGATGTCCAAGACCTAAAAAGTTAAAGCGGTCGCTCAACATGCCAAAGAAGATCTTAATAACGAACGGGATCAGGGCAATGGATGAAAAGATACCCACTTTTGCCATATCGATGCCGTTGCCCAATAAATAGAGGGCATTTAATGAAGCAAAATAGCCGAGAACAATGCCTTCGGCAAAATAAATCATGGCAAAGAAAGAAAAACGCAGTGTCTTACTTTGATGGGTCATGGTAACTTCCTGAAATGTGGAGGATAAGAATAAAGCTAATTATACAGGACACCATCAGAAAACAGATATTTTCGATCTACTCTCAGGAAATTTGCATTACCGAGTTTGACCCTTTTTCTAATTGGACAGGAAGGGTAAGCTCAGCTATCTCTGTCTGAGCCTTGCGCCAGCGCGCTGCTACAAAATGGATCTTCAGCGAGGTCGGCACTATAGCGCTGATGAAATACAGCAGCTTGTTGGCGAACCCCGGAATGTAGACTGCCGTACCGCGGAAGGCATGTTTTAAAGTGCTCTCGGCCACCCGCTGCGGATCGACCGTGGTGGCCCAGCCCCAGAATCCCTGGGCGAAAATGGCGCGCATGCAGGCTTCCGTGGTGGGCATGCCGCCCGGGCAGAGCGCCGTTACCGTGCCGAAACCTTTGATCTCTTCGCGCAGCGCCAGCGAAAAATCCAGCAAGAAGCGTTTGGTCGCCGCGTAGGTTGCCTTGAACGGCATGGGGTAATACCCGGCCATGCTGCACACATTGATCAGGCGGAAGGTCTGCTCCGGATCGCGCAATTGCAGAAGCTCATGGGTCAAATCCATGTTGGCCAGCAGATTCACTTTAAGCACACGCATGGCCTGACTGCGGCTGATCTCCGCATAAGCACCCTCGTAATCCAGGCCGGCCACGTTCACCAGCCCCCAAAACTTCATCCCTTTTGCAGTCAACTGTTCAAACAGGGCAGTGCGGGCCTGGTCAGAGGTCAGGTCGCAAGCAAAGTAATGCACATCCACTCCATATGCCTGCGCGATACGTTGGGCAAACACCGCACCGTTTTCGGGTAGATCGGTCAACACCAGGTTGAATCCGCGTTTTGCGCTGGCGGCTGCAAAAGCGCTGCCCAATCCGCCGGTAGCGCCTGTGATTAATAAATAATTTTTCATTCTCTTCTCCTATCAATTGATTCAATCACTTGATTAAATATAATAAGTTAAGTAAAATTTGTCAATCGTTAGTTTCAATCAAACGATTGAATTTTATTGACAATACTGGAGATACGTATAAAATGAGACCTATGGAAAAGAGTTTTGACCTATCTAATAAGCTCGCTGTGATCACCGGAGCCAGTTCCGGCATCGGCTTACAGACCGCGCTCGAATTTTGCCGGCACGGCGCCTCAGTGATCGGTGTGGCGCGCAGTCCGCAGCGCTGCGAAGAGGCCCGCCTCAAGATCCTCTCTGCCTGCCCGGGCGCGAAAATCCTCTATCTGATCGCCGATCTCTCCCTGCAAAGCGAGATCCGCCGGTTGGCCGGGGACATTGAAAAAGCTCTGCGACAGCAGGGTTCATCCGGATTGGATATTTTGGTAAACAACGCCGGCTTATTCATGGACAGCCTTGTTTTGACCGAAGACGGCATCGAGACCACCATTGCCGTCAACCACCTGGCTCCATTTTTGCTCACCGTGCTTCTTTTACCTCTGCTTTCCGCCCGTCCCGACAGCCGCGTCATCACCGTCAGCTCAGGCTCGCATTACCGTACCTGGCTGAACCCTGCCCGCCTGCGCAGGCCGCTGATCTTTAACAGTTTGTGGGCCTACAAGGTCTCCAAGCTGGCCAATGTTCTCTTCTCTCTTGAGCTGAATATCCGCCAGGCTGGCCGTGCACCGCATGCTTTCGCCGTGGACCCTGGCCTGGTCAATACGGATATCGGATTAAAAGGCACCGGCCCTCTGGCACGCTTCGTTTGGCGCCAGCGTCAAAAGGCCGGCGTTGACCCCGCCGTCCCGGCGGCCACTATCCTGACTGTAGCCTGTGATCCTGAAGCGCCAAAATCTGGGGCGGTTTACTGGTATCTCTCCGCACCCATGCAGCCCAGCCGTACCGCTTTAAATGTTGAACTGGCTGAGCGTCTGTGGCAAGAATCCAGCCGCCTTTGCCACCTGGAAAAACAACCCAAGGAAGAATAATATGACAAATTTTCCCGATACTGTTGAAGAAAAGATCATCAATGCCGCCATCGAATGTCTGGAAAAATACGGCGTTCAGGGCACGACCATTCGCAAGATCGCCGATTTTGCCGGCATGAACAGTGCCGCTATCAATTATTACTTCCGCAGCAAAGAGGTTCTGGTGCAACGTGCCCTGGAGCGGACTCTGGTCAACGCCTTTGATTGGGAAGACATTGCCGCACTGCCAGGTAACACCCCACAGGAATACTGTGCAGCCATCTTCATTAACCTGGTAGAGGGCGGCATCAATTACCCCGGCCTCACCCGCGCCCATTTCTATGACCTGCTCTCCAGCGGCAACTACAATACTCTGGTGGTGAAACGCATGAATGATTTTGTCATTCATCTGTGCAGCGAACTCAAAGAACGCGGCGTAAAAATGGAACTGCTTCAGTTAGAAACGTCTTGCATGCAGATCACATCATCGGTTTTTATGATGATCCTATCTCCCAAACTTTTTCAATCCAGTTTTGGTCTGGATATGGCGAATTCGGCTCAAAGAGAGAATTTCATTGTCAGTCTGGTAAATCAACTCCTCCATTAATTTCCCACTTTTACAACCCTTTCCAGTTATTTTCCGTATATTGAATGTTGCCGCAAATTGAGGCACGGCCCTTTACCCACTTCACCTATTTAAAGCGTGCGCCTTATTATCAATTCGCACAGCGGTGTAAAATTCATATATTAGAATATGTTGCCCGGCCTTTACTCCACTAAATATCAATGTTGCTTGAAAGGACTAAAATGACACCAAAAAACCAGTATTCCGAAGCTAATGCAGCTTCCCTGAAAGAGTTGACCAGTTTTACGGCCGCTCTCACCGATTCACAACTGACCACATCCATGCCTGCAAATTGGACCGTTTCGGCCGTTTTTGTCCATCTGGCGTTTTGGGATTTTCGCAACATTACGTTAATCAAGAAGTGGCTGGTTGAGGGGGTTAGTGCATCCATAAACGATGTTGATGTTGTCAATGAAGCCACCCGACCCTTCTTTATTGCCGTTGAACCGCGCCAGGCAGTCAGGCTCTCGCTCGCTTACGCCCACGAATTGGACGAATTGATCGATTCTCTGGAACCAGCATTTATCCAGAGTATCGAAGACAAGGGCAAATCCGTGTGGTTGGATCGGTCGCGTCACCGTAATATGCACATGAGCGACATCAAAAATGCCCTAGGCTTGAAATAATCTATATAAAATAGAGAATCTTTCTCTAATATTTTTTCCTACCCACCCCTATTACTTTCGGTTATACTTTTATTATGGAAAATATCCCCGAAACCCCAAGCTCCTCTCCCGAACCGAAGAAGAATGGCCGGTCTCAGTCCATTTACATATTGATTTTTTCTGTTTTCATCATGATCATTGCGGCATTGTTTCTTACTCAGGATCTAAGCAAAGTCAAAAACTTCATCAGCCAGGCCGGTGCCTGGGGGATCATCATCAGCATTTTACTTTATGCGCTTCTGGGCGTAACCCTCATCCCTTCTGAGCCGCTGACGTTATTTATTGGCGCGCTTTTTGGTCCCTGGCTTGCCACTCTGATCGCCGGTACCGGCAACACGCTATCTGCTTTTGTCGAATACTATCTGGGTTCCCACATTGGCTCGGCAACTAACTTTAAAGAGAAAAAGGACAAACTGCCTTTTGGTCTGGGAAAATTGAAGGTTGAATCTCCCATGTTTCTGGTGGGAGCGCGTATGATTCCTGGTTATGGTCCTAAAATTGTCAGTATGATGGCAGGAATGTACCGGGTTCCCCTGTTACGCTACCTTTGGACGACTGCTATTCCTATTTTTATCGGCGCTGCTGCTTTTGCTTTTGGCGGCTTTGGTATTGGCCTGCTCACCAAGATCAAATGAAAAATCCGCAGCATTACCACGCGGGGTAGCCTTTCAGGATAGACCTTTGAGTTTGACACTATATGTTTGAAAACCTATACTAAAAGCTATATAGGACCAGTCATTAATTAATAATGACAACTGAAGAAACAAAATTTTAATGAAAAGAATTTATTCATTCATTTTCTTTTCACAATAAAGAAGAACTAAAAACGGGTAAGCGTGAGATGCAAATTCTTCCCCATGAAGTAATCTATATCATCACTTTCTTTTTTACCTGGGCCATCTTCTTGCTTGCCTGGCCTCGAAGACATACCTCGGGGGGATATTTTCTTCTTGGTCATTTAGCGTCCTTAGCTATTTGGGTTTTTGGTCTTTATTTTGAAGCAATCTCATATTCGATTACAACTAAAATTCTGTGGTCACAAATCAGTTATTTGGGGTTCACCGCAGTAACTCCGTTTTTCCTCCTTTTCGTTTTCGCTTACACGGACCAAAAAAGCCCAAAGATGTCTACTGCTATTGGGTTATTTATCATGCCGATATTGATAGATATCGCTGCCTGGACAAATCAATGGCACCATCTTTTATGGACGAATTTCCACTGGGGTTCAATTCAATACAATGTTTTGGTTTACGAACACGGCCCATATTATTTTATTCATTTAATTTACATCTACATATTGGTCTTCTTTGGTCTGGCACATCTTTTCCTCAAGATCCAAAAAAATTTGCCGCCGTTTCGTTCTCAGTTAATTATTATCTTCATCAGTGGAATATTCCCGCTTGTTTCCGGTTCATTGTATGCCTTCAATATTAATCCAGTTCAAGGAATGGATATTTCTTCATTTGGTTTTTTGCTTACCGATATCATGCTGTCCCTGGGGTTTGCCCATTACCAACTACTCGACCTAGTTCCGGTAGCTCGGGATACCCTGATTAGGGAAATTCAGGATGGGATCATCGTTCTGGATTGGAAAAATCGCATCGTTGAGATCAATCAAAACGCTAAAATTCTATTAAATTTGGTTGGTGAAAATCCCATAGGCAAGAATTATCAAGAATTGATTAACTTTCCCATTGATCTTCTACAAATGAGCCATCAGGGTTTTTCTAGCGAATATTGTCTCTCGCCTGAGACAAACAAATATATCGAATTGCAGGTTTCCAATTTAGCCCCTCTTTCTTCCAGCCCGCCAGGATACTTGTTAGTTATACGGGATATCAGCATCCGCAAACAAGTTGAGCTTAAACTCAAGCAAGCCAATGAGGATTTACAAAAACAGATCGATGAGATCAACCATTTGCAAGAGATGCTCAAAGACCAGGCGACACACGATTCGCTCACCAATCTAAACAACCGGCGACTGATGGATGAAGTAATTGCCCATCAATTAGAACAAGCTCATATCCACGGCAAACCTTTTAGCATTTTGGTTTTGGATATCGACCACTTCAAGAATATTAATGATTATTACGGCCATCAGATCGGTGACACTATGTTGGCAGAAATTGGCAAATGTATTTTATCTTTAACTCGCCTTGATGATTTTGCATGCCGAATTGGCGGTGATGAAATTTTAATGGCTTTTCAAAACATGGGCAGTAAAGCAGCAAATAAAAAAGCGGAAGAAATACGGAAAAAGCTACAGTCGATCGTATTGAACAGAGAAAGCTTGCTAATTTCTACAACAGTCTCCATCGGAATTGCTACATTTCCAGAAGATGGAAATTCAACGAAAGAATTGATCAACCGGGCAGACCAGGCCATGTACGTAGCCAAGGAAAAGGGCCGAAATCAGGTAATTGCTGCTTCAAGTGTAAAAAACATTTTCGAAGAGAAAAAATAATTATGCGCTTATGGTCCCTCCACCCCCGTTATTTGGATGTCAAAGGACTGCTGGCGGTCTGGCGCGAAGGGCTATTGGCCAGAGCTGTTTTATTGGATCAAACGAAAGGGTATCGCAACCATCCGCAGCTCACCCGATTCAAAGCCCAACCAGACCCGGTAGCCGCTATCAACTACTACCTGGAAATTGTAGCTAAAGAAGGAACTGCGCGGGGATATCACTTGAATATTGCAAAAATATCCTGCGGGCTGCATCCCTCACAAATCACTGTCACTGATGCCCAGGTTCAGTTCGAAAAAATGCATCTGCAAAAAAAGTTACAGCAACGCGACCCCTCTCGAACCATTTTACTTATGCAAAACGGAATTGTCGAATTGCATCCGCGCTTTGTGATG
>PMIV01000209.1:6622-6860 GCA_003158355.1 Anaerolineaceae bacterium | reverse complement strand
TCACCCCAAACGGCAGTAGTTCATAAAAAGCCAGTGCCGCCAGGGCGCCGTTAACCGGCATGAATTTTTTTGCCAGCAAGTAAAGCGGGATGCCGCCTAATACCCAGAATAAGATGGAATAAACCCGGGGAATTTCAAAGTTTTCTTGACCCAGCAAAGCATAGGTATAAGCGGTCAAATGTTCAAGCAAAGGCGGTTCAACTAATAATTCTTCCTGCCCGGCCTGAATGCCAAATTG
>PMIV01000209.1:0-6549 GCA_003158355.1 Anaerolineaceae bacterium | reverse complement strand
TTTTCGTTTGTTATTTCAGTTTCCATATCAATCCTTCAAAAAACTAAGCAGCATTTAATCGATCCCGGCGATTCTGAATACGCCTTTCACGCAGTCTTTCAAGCCCTAGCGGAGCAAAAAAGGCAAAAACCATCCGGTACCATTCTGGCAAAATAATGGATGGCGCCAGCAAGAAGCCGCGCCAGTAGCTTAAGAACGATTTTCTGTATTGTTTGTCATCCAGCAGGTAGAACCCGTTGATTCTTTCTGCTCCGGCTTTGACATAAGGGGCTAAACTGGTCATCGCTTCATCAAAAGCAGAAGTTTTTTGCATCCATTCTAAAACCCGGTAGGCTTCTCTGGCGAACCCTGGAGCCTGGGCCAAATTTTTGCAATCTTCGTGATAATGTGCCCCGGCAAAAAGCTGTGGAATATAGCGCATCTCTGATTGTAAGGCCACCCGCAGCCAGAGTTGATGATCAAGCATGAAATGATAGCTTTCGTCAAGAAAACCAGCTTTTTCAAGTACTGAACGGCGCAAAAACACCGCTGGCTGTCCGATGATATGAAATGTCATTAATTCCGCTAATCCCCAGTTGCCATAATGGAGGTGATTGAGAATTTTCTCATCTTTATCCACCACTTTCACATCACCAAATACCAGTCCCACCTCAGGGTGCTGCTGAAATTCTTTTACAGCGGCACTGATCGCTCCAGGCAGGTAGAAATCGTCAGAATTCACCCAGGCAATATATTCGCCACGGGCACGGGAAAATCCTTTATTGATGGCTTCCGCCTGGCCGTGATCTTTTTCTGAAACCCACCAGGCCAAACGATCTGCATAACGTTTGATGATCTCCACACTGCCATCATCAGAACCACCGTCCGCGACCAGATATTCAATATTGGGGTAATCCTGTTCCAGAACAGAGTGCATGGTCTGTTCTAGAAAAGCAGCCTGGTTATAACTGGGGGTAATGATCGAGACGAGCGGAGATTCAGACATATTAGAAGAGGCTTTCATAATCCACTTTGGGGAAAATGGTTAATTTTCCACCTACAGTAGCATCGATAATTTCTCGTCCAGCAACCTTGTATGCTTCGCGCGCCATGGTATAAGCAACTTCAGAGGTCTCCAGATCGGGTAATTGCCAACGGAAACCCTTGCCAAAGTAGGCAGGGTTAAAATGATTGGGGTCATCTCCCCCAGAAACAACGGTTGTATTGGGTTTCCCCTGGGTGGCAAAACTATGGTCTACGCCAATCAAAATAACCTGTTTAAAACCCATATGAAAAGCCAATTGCATGGCCACATAGGTCACCGTGGCGCCTTCCCACAACCTGCCTGCCGCATTGGTGGCGAATTTTGGCAATTCATAAGATGTGTACAGGTAATGTAGGTTTGCTGCCGGTGCGATCCACCTGTGGCCGCGCCAGGAAACAAAAGTGGGAATGGGTAATGCACGGATATCCTGCGCGCACTGTTCGGTCACAAGGTCATTGATGGTCAGTAAAAGTGAAGAGGAAAAACCTAGCTCCGGAAAGGCCAGATAGAACCGGTTCAATCCGAAGGTAAATTCACCCTTGAGTTTGGTCAAATCTGTATTTTTCAAACTAGGGCCGTTGCCAATGATGAAACAGCGTTCGCCGCAATGAGTGTCTTTAAGCGCATTGAGTTTTTGGATCGAATCGCGCCGCCAAGGATGCAGCCGGCTTTCGGGGTATGCTGCAGCCAGCTTCAGCGCATCGCGCGTAGTGCGTAAAGAATTCGCCATAGGAGCAGGAATTGCTTTTACGATTTTTGATCGCATCCTTCTACTCCGTGCTCAAGCGGGCAGTTGCGCCGCCGTCAACGATCAACGCCTGACCGGTCATGAATGAGGATTGCTCATGATCAGCCAAGAAATAGATGGCATGGGCAATTTCAGCAGCCTGCCCGATGCGTCCGTTTACAGTCTTACGAGCCAGGTTATCGAGTCGGTCATCAATGGATGGTCCGGTCATTTGTCCGCGTTTCATGCTGTCGCGCAGCATCGAGGTATCTACTGCCCCGGGTAATACTGCATTCACCCGAATGTTGTCAGGAGCGAATTCAATCGCCATCGCTCGGGTCAGTGCCAGAATTCCACCTTTACTGGCAGCATAAGCGCCAATATTGGCGGATGTCTGCACAGCATGAACGGAAGACATATTCACGATAGCCGCGTTGCTCCCTTTTACCAGCAGCGGATGGGCATAGCGGGCTCCCAGAAAGGTCGGCCGCAAATTGGTGGCAATTGTGGTATCCCACTCTTCCACGCTAGTTTCCAAGATCGGTTTCCCGATCTGAACAGCAGCATTATTTACCACCGCGCTTAAGAACGGAGTGAACTTGGCTGCAACCTCGTAAATTTGAATAATCTGATTTGGATCAGACACATCTTTTTTAATGAACAAACCATTCTTGGGAAACTCATTGCCAAATTCATTGCGGTCCACCCCAATGACACGCCAACCTTTTTCTGAAAATAATTTCACCGCGGCGCGTCCGATCCCTCCGGCTGAACCGGTGATTAACACAACACGATTTTCTTCTGTCATGAATTCCTCACTTAACTCTTTTTAGAGATTTCGTCCAAATCAGCTGTAGAAATTTCCAGACCAATCAGTAAATTGCGAATTGTATTCCAATGAACCCGTTCCCAGGCTGCTGGGCTGGAATTGCTATTATGCGGCGCCAACATGACGTTATCCATTTTCAACAACGGCGACGTTAACGGCAACGGCTCATCTTCAAAAACGTCCATGGCAGCTCCGCCTATTCGTCCATTCTGGAGCGCTTCCACCAAGGCTTTTTCGTCCACCACGGGCCCGCGGGATGAATTGATCATCACGGCAGTTGGTTTCATGTATGAAAAAGCTTCTTTGTTCATCAAATGCCGGCTGGTCGGATTCAAGTCAGTATTCGTGGTTACAAAATCAGATCGCTGCAACAAATCTTTAAAGGAAGTCATTTCTACTTTATTTTCCAGAATAAAATCTGGCGCAATCGGCTGAATATCATTCCCGAGAATTGTCATGCCAAACCCGCATGCCCGGCGAATGATGGCCTTGCCGATATTACCCAGGCCAATCACGCCCAGCGTGCATTCCGAAAGCGATCGCCCGGGAATTTTCTGCCATTCACCCGCTTTCATGGCCCGATCCATCCAGGGTTGGCGCCGCGCGAAAGCCAGAATATATCCCATCACGGTGTCTGCCACCGGCAAAGTGAAAGCGTTGAGGGTATTTTTGAGTTGAATTCCCAACTCAAGACAGGCTTCCCGGTCGATTGAATCGATCCCTGTTCCCCATTTGGAGATCACCTTCAACCGTGGCGAACATTTTACCAATACCCGTCGAGAATAACGATCATCACCACAAATCGTTCCATCGAATTTTTCGGCATACTTCAAGAGATCTTCCTCTTCCATCCGTTCTTCAACCGGAGGGGCAATGATTTCCAGCCCGTAATTTTTAAAGACCGGCATGAATCGTTCAATGGAGGGAAGCATGTAAGGTGCCGTAACTAATACTGTTGGCATTTCTTCACCTGATAAAACAGAGTTCTTTCTAGGCGGTAATTATACTTTTTATTTTTGTTGGCCCATTTTCAAATTGTTATTTATCGATCACGTATTGGTAAAGGGTGAAATTCTCGTAGCCGCGAATCATTCCGATCTCGCGTACGCGATCCTTTAGGATCTCACTATAAGGGTCTGACACACCGACCACGTATTCATTACCATAGACAAAATTCAAGGGAATCGCATCCAGGAATTGGGTGGCCGTGCCAGACTTTAGAGCATGGAAATATTCGGCGCTGTTGATCAATCCATCCAAATTCACTACCGTGCGGTCCTGAATGAAATAAGCCACCATGCCACCGCCGGTCATACCAATGATGGATCCCTTCGGAGTTAATGATTCCACCTGGTGAACCTCACCGAGATAAGCTTCTTCTTTACCGGGGGCAACTTTCATCGGTACAGTAGAGCTGATATACCTCTGATGATAAAACAGGAGCAAACCGATGCTACCCAACACGATCAATATGGAAATCCATCCTGTTTTCGTACCGGCTTTTTCGATCCAGGTAAATACACCATCCAAAATGACACTCACCAACAAAATGGCGACCAACATTTCACTGACCCAGTACCAGCTACGGGTAGCGGTATATCCAACCGTCGTGTAGTATGCGATCTGAGATAAACATCCAAACAATACTGCCGGGGCCATTATTTGGAAGAACAGTTTTCCTAATCGATTCTCCTGGGCCTTGAGGATCGCAGCAATCAAGAACAAGAGAAGAATGGTGAGTAAGATAAAAATGAATGCGTTCAGTGTATCCGGGACATTTACAATGCGTAGCAGCAGCCCACTCAGATCATTCACCTTTGAGGTAATCAACGCCCAGGGGCCATAGTTACCATTAGGGCTCAATCCCAATATGGAAATGATTGTATTAGTATGACTATAAACCGTGTTCGGAAGTGTNNATTCCTTCCAATAAAACATTCTTCCAAACGTTTTTAATCCAGTTGAAAAATTTTGGAAAAGGTTTTAAACTCGTAGTACTGTTGTTTTTCTGCTGCAATAATCGTAAACACAGAATAAAAATGAACGAGATCAATACAAATAAAACGATGACCGAGCGCGATAGCATTTTCAAGATTCCAAAGCGGTGAATTACGCTGGCGATCCCATACATCAGAATTAAGTTTACGATACCTGCACCCACCTGTAGGAGTATCCTTGACCAAATACTTTTTTGATTAAAACCTTCATACATTCCAAAGAAATAATAGACGATCGGGAAGACAACAAAAGCAATTCCAATCATTGGGTAAATTGAATACATGTTTTGTACAGCATCTGTAAGACCTAAGCGCAAAATCCAACTGGCAACAACTGCCAGAGCCAAAGCAGCCCAATCATAGATCAATGCTGACGAAATCTTTTTAATGCGGAAGATCACAAACAAACCAACGAAAGCAACGATGAAAACATTATCCAGGCGGGATAAGATTGTGAAAGCTCCGACCAAACCCATTAGAGTTAATTGGCGAATCTTCCTCTGACCTTGTCCTTCATCATCCAGAAAACTAGCTGCCAGATAGATCAATAACACCATAAAGAAAGCACTGACGGCAGCTTCCATGCCGTGCACAGTAGTTGTTCCATAAATGGCTGGGGTAAGCGCCCAGATCAATGCACCTAGTAAAGCCGCGTACGGATGAATGAATCTTCTTAAGAGCTTATATAAAATCAGCGCAGTACCAGCATTGAAAAGCCCGCTGACGATCACCAGTACGCGCAGCGGTAGAATCAAATTGATTTTGGAAAGCCAAAAAACACCCAGACACACAACCATCCACAACGGATGGAACCCATTCGTCAAGTTAATTCCGTCAAAGGTGAATCCATGACCTGCGATCGCATTTTGAGCAACTTTGTAATAATAAAATGCATCATCAATGTTATACCAATTCATCAAGCTGTTTGCCGGGGCCACCGCCACATAGATACTTCCCGCCAGCGCAACCAGGACAATAAAAACTTGAATCAGGATACTTCCTCTTTTTTTCATTTCAAGTTTCCCTTCATGATTGCTGTTCAGATCTGGTTTGAATAAATAATTCCACCAAACGGAAATCGATCTCTTCATCGATATCCCAGGCTTCATCACGGTCGATCTCAAAGAGATAAGGCCTCTCGCCCAGGCGATTCCGTCGCAGTTTCAAATTTTCACCGGTGAACAAATAAACACAGGAGTTCTCTTCATATACAGGGGGCAGGTCTTGAGTTTGCAATAAAATGTTGGGGTTATGATTGATCGCCCTCCCCAGACCATCCCACAACCGGCTTTGCAGGCGGGTCACCCCGAACAACGAATCATAACTGGGGTAAAGACTCGTCAAGAGTTGAATCGCATGCGCAAATGTCTCTGGCTTGACCAATGGATTGGTACTGTGTGTTTGTAAATAGAGATCAGAAGGATATTGGTCGATATCGTTCAACAAAATCTCATTCATAGGAATGGCGTCTGCGCGCAGATGTTCCGGTCGGTTTATGATCTTTACACTGGGGAAATTCTGTTTGATTCCGGCAATGATCTCATCGCTGTCGGTATCCACAACGATTTGGGTAATTTCTTTTACCTGAAGAAGGTTAGATAGGATGTGCTGATATAACGGACGTCCGGCCAGAAGGCGATAATTCTTTCCGGGGACACGCTGGGAATGGTGCCGCATGGGCACTAATGCTGTGATCGTCTTTGTCTTCATTTTTGCCTCGTTCATCTAACCCATCTTCGTTTTCTTTATTTTACCGGCATCTGATCTTGATAATGGATCGGTTCAACCTGCCGTTCTTTGGCACGGCTGCCAGCAAGTTCAGGCCGATGTGGATAATAAAATGATTGTTTTAACTGCCACGTCAGCGGCCCGGATTGTTGGTATCCGCGGTAAGTGCCTGAAAACTGGCGCCAGCGGAAACGCCAAATATTCTGAATATTACACCACAAAACCTTTTGCTTTTTGGCTTCAT
>PMIV01000058.1 GCA_003158355.1 Anaerolineaceae bacterium | reverse complement strand
CTTTCAATTTCCCTTTTTGGCTTTTTAATATTTGACTAAATTCACTTTCCGAAAGATCCAGAACATTAGGGCCTAGTTTGGCTGTCATGGTGTGCAGCGGAAGTTCGTCAACTGTAACAAAATGGACATAACCAAACCACCAGAAATTGATGCTCAAACAAGTTCCATCGCTGAAATTGATAATCAAGCGGTGCTTCGCAGGCAGGTGAACCGGGTTGACCAGCAATATTTCTCCCCCCATCCCCATATTGACCAAGAGCCAGCCCTGTGAAGTCTCTGCCTGAATCCATTTGCCGTGGTAGGTGACGCGTTGAATCACTGCTCCTGTTACAGTAGACTGGAATTGATCTACCGGCAGGTTCAAACATTTGGGCTGGAGGATTTCGCAGGACTGTATCTTTTTGCCTGCTAAAGCGGTATTCATTTCCGCCGCACGGGAAGCTATTTCAGGAATTTCAGGCATGGGTCCCTCCAGATGATTTTCGTACAAATATTCTATCATAAAGAATAATTTAAGAGTAAAAAGGAAGTCAATTTCTTTGAATTTATGTAAATGGATATTCATATCGGAGCGAGAATGACAGTTTTTTGGCAATCATTTGTGCGATGTTGTCTTGTAATAATCATCCAATGTGGCATATAATTGAGTCACTATACTCGTACCGGAAGGAGAAAATAATGGCTGGTGTAACATTTGAACATGTTGTAAAAAAGTTCGGCGATTTCACAGCAATTAATGATTTGAATATCAAAATCGAGGATAAAGAATTCTTGGTGTTGGTAGGCCCGTCTGGCTGTGGAAAAACAACTGCTTTACGCTGCCTCGCAGGTCTCGAAGAAGTTACAAGTGGCAATGTGATCATTGGGGACCGCGTAGTGAATGATGTAGCGCCTAAAGATCGCGATATCGCAATGGTGTTCCAATCTTATGCGCTGTATCCTCATATGACCGTGTTTGACAACATGGCCTTTGGGTTGAAATTGCGGCACACTCCAAAAGCACAGATTCAGAAGCGTGTTGAAGAAGCTGCAGGGATTCTCGGAATTGAGACTCTGCTCAAACGCAAACCGCGTGAACTTTCTGGCGGTCAGCGGCAGCGTGTTGCATTGGGTCGCGCAATTGTTCGCGAGCCAAAAGTTTTCCTTTTGGATGAGCCCCTTTCTAACCTGGATGCAAAATTACGCGTGCAAACACGTGCTGAGATCAGCAAAATTCACAATCGTTTGCAGACTACTTTCGTGTACGTGACCCATGACCAGACAGAAGCCATGACCATGGCCACCCGCATCGCGGTCATGAATAAAGGTGTTTTGCAGCAATTGGATACTCCGCAGAACCTCTACGATAAACCCGCGAATATGTTCGTTGCCGGTTTTATCGGTTCCCCTGCCATGAATTTCTTCCCAATGAAGGTAAACAAGTCAGGCGAAAATCTGTATGTTGATAACGGCGTAATGAACATCCGCCTTCCCAAAGAAACCACCCCAATTTATTCTAAGTTAATTGGGCACGATGTGATCTTTGGAATTCGCCCTGACGACATTCATAATCCAGATTTTTCGCCGGCGAATATTCACGGTGAGAGAGTGGAAGCAACCGTGGATGTCACCGAGTTGATGGGTAACGAAATCTATGTTTACCTTGTCAGCGGCGGTAACAATTTTGTGGCCCGTGTTGATCCACGCAGCCGTTACACAATCGGTGAAAAAGTGAGCATGCTCTTTAATATGGATAACTTCCACATTTTCGATGCTTCCGGGAATTCGGATAATCCATTAGCTGTTCGTTAATAATTGTTCTTTTGCTTAAATGTAGCGCAAGAGTTTCTCTTGCGCTACTCTTTAAAAAATTGATTGCAGGAGGTTCCCATGTATAAAGTCGTATTGCTTCGGCACGGTGAGAGTGAATGGAATAAAGAGAATCGTTTCACCGGTTGGACAGATGTTGATCTCTCAGAAAAAGGAATGGAAGAGGCAAAAAAGGCCGGTCAATTAATGAAAGAGGCTGGTCTGGAATTTGATATTGCCTATACTTCGGTGTTAAAACGGGCAATTCGTACATTCTTCCTTGCTACCGATGCGATGGATTTGTTGTGGATCCCTGTCGTCAAATCCTGGCGTTTGAATGAACGGCATTATGGCGCTTTGCAGGGGTTAAATAAAGCCGAAACTGCCCAAAAATATGGTGATGAGCAAGTTCATATCTGGCGTCGCAGTTATGATATTCAACCCCCTGCGCTTGCGATGACTGACGAACGCTATCCGGGGCATGATCGGCGCTATTTTGATATCAGCAGAGCCGAATTACCCCTCACCGAATGTCTCAAAGACACAGTGGCGCGCTTCTTGCCTTTCTGGCACGAAACGATAGCTCCTTCTATCTTATCGGGGCAGCGGGTTCTGATCACCGCTCACGGCAATAGCCTGCGCTCACTGGTGAAATACTTGGACGACGTTTCAGACAATGAGATTGTGGGGCTGAATATTCCCACCGGTGTCCCTCTCGTGTACGAACTGGATAAAGATCTAAAACCCATTAAACATTATTACCTGGGTGACCCGGAAGAAGTGAAGAAATTGGCTGAAGCCGTTGCAAACCAGGGCAAAGCGAAGTAGTATCAAGAAAATAAAAATCAGCACACCCGAGTCTCGAGTGTGCTGATTTTGTAATTAAAGGAATCAATCTTGTGTTTTACGCTGGGAAAGACGTAACCCCAGAATACCGGAGACAACTGCACCGGTCAGAGTAAATATGCCCATAAAGAGGAAAGCATCCGACCAGAGCTTTTCGGGGAAGAGGCGAATAAGAGAATCGCTTGTGTAAAAAAGCCAGGTGCTGCCGGTGAAGAAGATGGCATGGAAACCTCGGAAGAGCGCGTCAAAATTGATGGCAACTCCCAACAATACGGCAACAATTACCGCGATCGTCAAAAAACCGCCGTAAGAAAATCCACGCCAGAATTTATTGGACCATTTTTTACGCCAACTCCAGAACCAGAGCAGTACCATAACGACCAAGGCAACATACCAGAACTTAAGCGATGCCTGGATCAGATTTTTCACGTCCAGCATATGGCTCAACTCACGCTCGTTATAAAACGAGGAACCATCCTGGAATTTCAGGTCTGCCAGATAATTGATGCCCTGATCGTTTACCAGATAGTTTAAGGACGTTTTGCCCCAATTGAGGCGATCTGCCGTAGTGAAACCGAATGGGTCAGCCGGGAAGTTCGCGAGATGATACTCGTAATCGAGAAAAAAAGGATTTAACAAAATCCGGATCGCTCCCATAATGAGGATGAACGGGAGAAGAATTGTGACCAACACTGAGAGGATTGAATAAACTTTTTTCAACGTAAGTTATCTACCTTTCCAGAAACCAAATAATTGAGGACCATCGAATTGGTGATTTGTTCCACAGGGGCGCGGTCATCGGTAAAGACCATGCCGGATTCGGTTTGCACATGCAAGCCCGCGTAAGTTTGTGCCATGATATCCAGCAGGAACCGTGGGACATTTGTGGTTGTATAAAGTTGGGAATAATTATCCATAAAATTTTTGATCGTGGTAGGTTGAGCGGTCGCAAACAACATCGAGTTGTAAGAAGCAGCCAGGTCAGATACGTAAATTGTTGGGAAAACCAGGCTGGCTGTTGCGTAAAGCGAATTGATCATGCGCCGGTCATCGGGTGTGCGGCCCACGTTGATCACCATGACGCCATCAGGTTTGAGATGGTCATGCACGATCTGAAAAAACTCCCGGGTGGTCAGAGAAGGGGGAATGTAGGGTGGACGGTAGGCGTCAATGCTGATGATATCGTATTTTTTTGAACTATGAGAAAGCGCCCAACGTCCATCTTGAAGAATGATATTCAGGTTGGGTTCATTCATGGCAAAATATTTTTGTCCAACCTCCACGATCACCGGGTCGATCTCAATGCCGTCAATTTGGACATTTGGAAAAGCTGCCGCAACCTCTTTTGCAGTCGTACCGGCCGCCAGGCCAACGATTGCAACATCTTTAACCTCATTAATTGAAATGGGCGCTTGATTGAAAAAAGGGGCCGAGAGTACCTGTTCCCAGGTGCCGTTATAGTTATCGATACCTGCTTTATAAATAGAATGGACGCCCTGACCTTCATTCAAACGTAGCATCATATACCCATCTTGTTGGACCACCTGAATGTAATTATAGGCGGATTCGGTCTCGTAAACTAACCCGGGAGTGGTCTTGCTGGCTCCGTTCGCTCCAAAAATGAATAAAAGGATTAAAACGACCGGCATCCATAGATAAAACAAGAATTTTTTCCAACCTTGAGCCAGAAAAATACCAATCAACGCAACGACCATGAGCAAGCCGCTGATGACCAGGAAAGTGCGATAAGTGCCGATGGCAGGAATGAGCACGAGCACAGGTAAAAATGTGCCAATAAAAGAGCCCAGGGTGGAAATGGCATAAATTCGCCCCGAGATTTTACCGGCCTGGCTGGCATCGCTGAGCGCCAGGCGTATTGCAAACGGGGAAGCGGTTCCGATCAATGTTATAGGGATGATGAGCAAAATCATGACGGTGGTAAAAGAGCCAAAAAGGACCCCTAGCTGTAGTGAATCGAAGGCGTTCGCAGCAATACGTAAAATGGGACGGGAAGCCAGTGGAACCAACGCGATTGCCATGGATCCCCAGGCGAGTATTTGATAGAGGGTGGAATACTTGGGTGAACGGTCAGCCCAGGTACCGCCAATAAAGTAACCAGCAGTTAAATAAATCAAGATAAGACCAATGATGCTGGCCCAGACTAAATTGGAGGAGCCGAAATAATTTTCAAGCAAGCGGGAGGCAGCAAATTCCACAGCCAGTGAGGCCATACCGGAAAAAAACACGGTGACATAAAGGAATTTACGCATATCAAAATTATACCGTAAGGTTCTGTGGCTTTGGCGATGATCTAGAAAAAAGTAATGAAACTACTATTTCAGATTTCATTCTTTCGACAGGACGTCGCATTGCTGAGGCGCCCCAGAACGAATCACCCGATCCCAGGAGGCGATCAACTGCTCAAAAGAGAGGTCAGTCTGAAAATGACCGGGAATGAGCTGCGACCACTGCATGCTGGTGTACTGGTTCAAGGCAGCTCCGCTTTTGAGCTGGGCGCAGACATTTTGGAAGAAAGTCTGGCTGTTGAGTAGGAGAGCATGTTTTTCATCATCCGTTTGTGCAGTGGAAGTGCCGGCCTGTATCCCGCTGATGCCGTACCAGTTGGCGATGGCGTTTACGCCGGCCGCGTCAGTAATAATGGAACCATCCACTTTAACTTTATAAAGGTCAGAAATGCTTTTGGCAAATTTGCTGGAAATACTGCCAGAGCTGGTCATGGCAAAAGAGCTGGCAATGCTTGAGTTTTGTGAAGAATCGTAGGATGGATATAACGGTAAGAAAATGATCTGGGGGGGAGTGGAATAATACGTTAGCACGATCCAGGATTGGATCAATTTTGGAGAACTTTGGCTCATGTTGTCCAACTGGATAAGCAGGTAATTTTGTTGGGAGGACGCCAGTGCAGTAGCTGCGCTGACAGAGCCAACATTATTTGTAGATGAACCTGTGTTGGATTTTGACGCCACCAGAAAACCTACAATTGCACAGGCAGCGAAAAGAAGCAAACCAAAGAGTAATGTCGGTTTTTTCATGCTATATCAAAAATGATACTGTGAAATACGGCTAAAAAATGCTTTTCCATCACCTTAAATATACTTGCATTTTACCATTGCGCAATCTTTTTCTCTGCACAGGTAACAAAAATGGATTCCCTTGCCGGGGAATCCATTTATAGGTCAAAAAAAATATCGAAAGTAGTGGAAAATGCTTAGCGATTTTATCCGACGACGCGTAGTATCGTAAAGATCAAAATACCGCTGGCAAAACCACCGCAGGCGAGCATGGCAATCAGCGCTGCCTGGCGAACCAGTTGGTCGTTATGATAGAAGGTAACGACGGCCTTGACAACTTTGCGTAATGGCTCAGATTGTGAAAGCAGTGGGAGAAAGATATCCCAAAAACGAAGTTCGACTTTTTGAAAGAAAGTGGTGTCCATAACAGTCCTTTATCTCGAGGTGGATAATTTGAGAACGTTCCCTTTTTCGTTTGCGGTGACCCGCACGGTTCGCGGCAGGGTTTTTCCATCAGCAGTGGTTACTTTGCCAGAAAAGATCAATAAAAAGGCAGATTCCGATTGGCGAACAGAGGGGCGAACCCCTTTTAATTCGGGAAATTGGCGGTAGACTGACTGGCAAACGCGATCAACGGCGCTTGATTCCATCTCAACTCCTTAGTGGATACGACGGCGCATGAACGCAGGAATATCTAGATCTGCGGGTGTGCCTGCCATTTCAAATTGAGGACAGGCAATGGGAGAAGACTTTTCTTGATGAAGCGCCATTGCCGGTTCATTTGTTGCATTTTCTACTGAAACTGATTCTTTCACCGCATGGCGGGAAGGATCATATTTCAAAGACGGGTCCATCTCAGAGCCGCCGATGCCGGTGATCACCAAAGTGACCTGGGCACGGTCTTGCATGCGGTTGTCGCTGATAACACCGGGGATGATTTCGACATGCGAATTTGTTTTCTGTTGCAGATAGATCAGCGCATCGGTTACTTCCGCAAAGGAGAGATCATCTCCGCCGGTGAAATTGGCAATGATGCCTGTGGCATTATCCAGATTGATGGTTTCGAGCATAGGGTGGTGCAGGGCATGTTCAATGGCCTGGGTGGCCTTTTGATTGCCTTTGCCGCTGCCGATCGCCAACAATGAACCCCCCCCGTTTTGCATCAATGCACGCACATGAGAAAAGTCTACGTTGATCAAACCCGGCTGCGTGATCAATTCAGAAATTCCCTGTACTCCCTGGCGCAGGATATCATCTGCCAGGCGAAAGGCCATTTCTATGGGGAGGTCGATCGGAGCCACCTGCAGCAGGCGGTCGTTGGGCACGCTAATGAGTGTGTCGCTGAACAGCTGTAGTTTCGCCAGGCCTTCGCGCGCGTTCTTGGAGCGGCGCCCCATTTCAAATGTAAAGGGCATGGTCACAATCGAAATGACCACAGCACCGAGACTTTTTGCCACTCGCGCGGCGATAGAGATGGCACCAGTTCCAGTTCCACCCCCCATGCCTGCGGTTAAAAAGACCATATCAGCACCGGCTAACGCCTGGTTCAATTCTTTGTAACTTTCTTCAGCGGCGGCTTCGCCTACGGCAGGGTTGCCGCCGGCGCCGAGTCCGCGGGTGAGTTTGGGACCAAGTTGAATTTTTGTGGGAGCCAGGCAGGATTGCAGCACCTGAGCATCAGTATTGGCAGCAATAAAATCAACCCCTTCCAACCCTAACTCGATCATGCGATTAATAGCATTTTGACCGGCACCACCGAGGCCAACTACTTTAATTGAGGGTAATTTAGCTTCGATCGGGGTGTGGTGAATGGGAGCTGCAGGAATAGAAATGTTCATGGGTTACCTCTCTGCTAATTGTGTTGCAATACTTGTACCATCTCCGGAAATGCGTTCCACCTGGCAGCCGGCTTTACGCAGACGAGAGAGCGCTTCTTCGGGGAAGGACTGCTCCCCGCCAACCACGGTTACTTTGCCTGCCAGTATGGCTTCGTCCAAAGAGAAACCAATAGTCGGCTGGTGTTTGAGCACAAATGGCTTGATGACTTCCAAGTGCCAATCTGCAATTCCCCATTCATATTTTGGCAGGAGCAGATAATGGCGGATCGGATACTCGAAATCTGACTCAGATTCGGGCTCAGACTGTCGTTGCGTCCGTTTTGATGAAGCAGTGGATTCTTCCGATGCAGACTCGACGGTTTGGGAAGGAGACAGGATCGAATAAGCCGGCAATGTGGTGATGTCGTCTTCTTTGACCCAGGCCATTGGATAATTTTCATCAGTAGAGGCGGAATTGAGCAGCCAAAAGTTACCAGCCAACAATGGGATTTCTGTATTGCCGGATTGTGAGGTGGAGGTAAGGAAGGCTTTGATCTGCCTGACGATATTTGCCTGTTCGTCCGCTGAATAGATGTTTGTCGTGGTCAGCTCTTTGCGGCTCAGACCGAGCAAGATCAGCGGCAGTGGTTTGCCAAGGATCTTGGAGGCTATATTTTCCAGCCATTGATATTGATTGAAACCGATCTGGTCCTGACTTTGAGCGGGTGTGGCATAGGGCTTATTTTGCGGCCAACTGGCAGTGCCGCCCTGACCCCAATCCAGCGGGTGGTCATAGGTGCAGGCATAAGCTGCCAACGCCATTTTACTTAAGAGGTTTTTTTGACCCCGGCGCTGCAGAGCCTGTAAGGCCAGGCTGAAGAACGAAAGATCCCAATAACTGCCTCCAGGGGTAAGGGCGGGGAAAACAGGCGTCAGGCCGGCGTTGATACATTCGTTGGCCAGGGGAATAAAGCGGTCCAGAAAGCTCTCCACCAGGTTTTGCTGCGCCCAGCCAGAAGCGGACCAACTGGCGCGGTCATTAGGGCGGTCAAAAAGGAGAATGTAACTGGCGCCCCAACTGGCATAGGCAGTGAGAATGGCTTTCAGATCAGCCGCCACAGGTGAATTGGGCAGCGAAAATGGAAAATGGATGATTGGAGTGATGTTTTTGGTAAGCAATCCGCTGATGAACGTCTCAGGGATGGCACGTGAAGTTTCGGAACGCAGCACCAACCAGCTTGCTTGCAATTTTTCGAGGTGAGCCAGAACTGCGCTCAGATCTTTGTTCATGTAATGAGTAGTATCCGGGTAATAGTGAAATCCGATGGGGTGAATTGAGGGGGAATTTGTCTGCATAAGTCATCTGCCTGATTATTTGTAAAAGTAGCAAGAACTATGCCAAAGGGCGGCAAATGTGCAAATTTCATTCTCTGCTATAATTCCAGACAATGATTTTGGTTACTGGTGGCACAGGTTTTGTGGGACGGCATCTGGTACCGGCACTGGTCGAGTCCGGCCAGCGGGTGCGTATTCTGTTACGGCCTTCGGCTGAATCTCCAAGAATACCTCACGGAGTACCGGTTGAGGTAGCTGTGAGCAGTTTTAATGATTTCCGCGGTCTGCGAGCTGCCATGAAAGATGTGGATATTGTCTTTCACCTGGCCAGCGCTGAACGTTACGGGTCACAGGGAAATTTAAATGAAGTGGATGTGGAGGGCACCAAAGCGGTGGCGCAGGCAGCTAAAGAAGCCAAAGTCAAGCGCCTGATCATGCTCAGCCATTTGGGCGCCAATCGCTCCTCTGCTTTTCCGGTGTTAAAGGCCAAAGCCATTGCTGAAAGATGGATCATTGAAAGCGGTGTGCCCTACACCATTTTCCGCACGGACGCGATCTTTGGTGAAGGGGACCAATTCACTGAACCAATTCTCAAACTTTTACGGAGAAACCGTTTAATATTTTTGTTACCGGGACAGGGAGAGAATTTTTTACAGCCTTTGTGGATCGATGATCTGGTTTCGACGCTGATCCTCTCGCTGGAAGACCAGAAAACACTTAATCGAATTTATTCTGTTGGCGGCATTGAGATCCTATCCTACCGTGAGATCGTGAAAACGATCATGAAGCAGGTAAAATTTCGCCGTTTGCTCTTGCCTTTCCCGCTTGGTTATATGCGTACGCTGACGCTGTGGGTGGACCAACTCGATAAGAATTTCCCAATCTCCACCTTTTGGTTGGATACCCTGATTGAAAACCGTACCGCCATGGTCGACCTATTGCCCCGCGAATTTGGGGTCATGCCTGCCCGATTCCACCAAATGCTCGATTATCTCAATAAATAGGAAGTCAATACAGCCCCATGAATCGACGCGCTCTTTGCATCCACGGCCATTTTTACCAACCCACCCGAGAAGACCCTTTAACTGGAACTATTCCGCAAGAACGCGGTTCAGAGCCGTATTCCAATTGGAATGAAAAAATTAATGCTACCTGTTATCTGCCAAATGCCCAGTTAGGGAATTTTGAAAAGATCAGTTTCGATCTGGGACCGACCCTGGCAGGATGGATGGAAAGAAATGCTGAAACAACCTTGGAACTGGTGAAAACCTCCGAGCAAAAAAACGTAGCAAAATGGGGGTCGGGGAACGCACTGGCACAGCCGTATCACCACACCATTCTGCCGCTGTCTTCCAGGCAAGATAAAGTTACCCAGGTACGCTGGGGAATCGCTGATTATGTGCATACTTTTGGCCATGCTCCCGAAGGTATGTGGCTGCCCGAAACCGCTGTTGATCTGGAAACGCTCTCGGTGATGGCTGAAAATGGCATCCAGTTCACCATTTTAGCTCCCTGGCAGGCGGTAGAACCGGTGGATGTGACCCAGCCTTCCCGGGTGGAATTGCCGGGGGGAAGGTCGATGAGTGTGTTTTTCTACCACAGTGGATTAAGTACCTGCATTAGTTTCAATGCTGACGCGACGGTTAACGCGGATGCGTTTATTCAAAACAACCTGAAAAATGCGTATGCCGACAGTTCCAATGACCAGCTCATTTTATTGGCCTCAGATGGGGAGCTTTACGGGCACCATCAATCCTTTAGAGATAAATTCCTGAATTATTTGTTGAACGGCTCACTCAGCCGGGAAGAGATCGAATACACTTATCCCGGGCGCTGGATCAAAGAACATCCGCCGGTGAAAGTAGCGCATATTCGCGAACGGACCTCATGGAGCTGTGATGAAGGGGTGCGCCGCTGGGAAGATGCATGCGGCTGTACGCCAGACAGTTCCTGGAAGCGGCCGCTGCGCAATTTTATGGATGCGACCGCCGGGTTGGTCGACGAGCAATATTTGCGTCTCACGCGTGGATGGTTGAAAGACCCCTGGCAGGCGCGTGATGATTTTATCCGGGTCGTGCTGGGGGATCAGTCTTTCAGCGGCTGGGAGAACGAGCAGACTGCGCGGCCGCTGCACAATGACGAAGCTCAGGTGTTAAGATGTTTGCTAAAGGCTCAATTTGAAAGGCAGCGGATGTATACCTCTTGCGGTTGGTTTTTTGAGGAATTCGACCGCATCGAGCCCCGCAATAATATCCGATATGCCGCTCATGCCCTGGTGCTCACCGAGTCTGCCAGTGGAGAAGATTTGCTGCCGAAAGTGATGCCATTATTGCGCCAAATACGGGATGAGCGCGGTTCATCCACTGCAGAAGAAATGTTCGAACAAGCGGTCAGGCGCTTCAAAGAAAATGCCTGATAAAAGACTACCCTTGAGTGGTTGAGCCGGGGAATAACAATTTTTGCTCAAGAATTCCAAGATCCCATTTATTCGTGCAAAATATCCAGAAGTTTTTCGAGCTGATATTCTGAGCTCTGGTCTGCCTTCAACAATTGCTGCAAGATCGAATAGCAGCCCAGCAGCGTTTCTGCAGAATCACTGCGCGTGCAATTCGGCTTCATCTCACAGTGAATGAAGGCGATCACGGCCATCCACCACAGGAAATCAGCAAAGGCATTACGGTCGTACCAGAGTATCCCCTCAAACCGGTTGATCTGTAAATAATCTTGAATTTCCGGGGTAGAGAACCAGGCTTTGGCGATCTCGCTCAAAGGTTTTTTTCCCAAGAGGCTGTACCAGTTTTGCTGGCCGGTGATCAAGCGCAGCGCTTTGAGGGAATGGGATATTTCGGCTTCGGGGAAATTCATTTGCACAAGGGTATCCGAAAAAGTCTTGTATAGCTGCCATTCCTCAGCCCAAACCTGGGAAAGGACGCCGGCATCGTCATTCGTTTTGGTGCGTCCGAGCTGGCCGATGAAGTTCCAGGTAATAAGCGTATATAGATTGATCTGGGTCAGGTTCCCGGTGATGAAATCTGCCGCCCGCTGCATCTTTTTCATTTGTGTCGAAACGGCTTCGGCCGAAAGCTTTTGCAGAGACAGCGTCGAATTGAGGCTAGCCAGGATCTCTGCCAAAATGTTCTTTTTATTGGGCAGAGTCTGACCCAGGGCAGTTTCGATGCCGCGAAGGAAGGGTTTTAATTTATTCTCGACCTCCTCGATCACTGCGGCAGATATGTTTGAGTTCCCTTTAACGGCATGCTCAGCCAGATAGCCTAAATATCCCATATTGATCAATTCGCGGTAGGGGCCTAAAACAGGCTGGATAAAAAGCTCTTTCAAACCGGTTTCGATATTCGGAATGCCGCCTTCGCCAAGATATCCGTATAAATGCGCGTAGTCATGATTTCTATTCGAAGAAACCAGCTTAAAATCATAAAATACGTGATATTCGTAGCCGTTGAGGTGAATGTGGAAGCCTTTTTGCACCAATTCGTCCGTGCGGCGGATGAATTGCAGCCCGCTGATTTGGTCGCGGAAAAGCACGAATTCACTGTTCTTTCCGGCGATCCCCAGGCAATCGGCCAGGCTGCGGTGTACCGGTTGAGAAGCGGCACTGCTTTTTACCAGACGTGAAGAAGAGATATTAAGCCAGCCTTCGGACGAATGCAGATTGTTGTTGACAATCACCAAGGCACGATCATTACCGGCAGCATTGGTGAACGCAAACACATTCTCATTGACACTACCATGCACCGAAAAGAAATCAAAGAGCCAAAAATTCTCCACGCCTGAGAAAAGCCGGCGCTTTTGCAGCAGCGGGAAGATCTCGCGGCGGTGGCGCTCCACCAGGGCATCATCCACGTTTTCATGCAGGTAGGCGTGGCGATATTCCATGCCGTATTTCTCGGCAAAGCCTTCGATTTGGCCGTGTCCGAGCATGGGCAGCCCCGGGAAGGTGGCCATCAGCGTGCAGACGCAGAAATACTTATCCCCTTTGCCAAACTGATCCACAGCGGTGCGCTCGTCTGGGTTGTTCATGAAGTTGACGTAGCGTTTAAGGATCTCAGGCTCGAATTCGAGCGTATTCTTGATAAGCTGGCGGTAGCCGGCATTGTTCTCATCGCGCAGCATGTGCATGAAGGCGCTGTTGTAGACGCGGTGCATGCC
>PMIV01000205.1 GCA_003158355.1 Anaerolineaceae bacterium | reverse complement strand
TGAAGATTTTTCGTGGTTTGGTCCGATCAGTTTCTTGCTGCTGCTTCCGGCATTCTTCATGGGCATTATTCAAGCCGTCAAAACCAAAAACACGAAGATCGCCTTTTTGCTTCTGGTGCCATTTTTCTTGATGCTGGGAATCGGTATTCTCCGCCCCGGGTGGGACCCTTACCAGGGAAGATATTTCAACCCGGGAATTGCCATCTCAATGCCGTTAGTGACACTTCTCATTAATCGAAAAAAAAGCGGACAAATTACGATGCTGGTAATCTCAATTATTGCGGTTCTGGTATTGACCTTCTCGGTGCTGATGAATGATTCAAAACCGATCGTTACGCAAAGAACCGTCGCCCGCGATTGTTCCAAACCCTCAGTTTTGGCCCATCCCACAATCGTTTCAAAAGCGATCTGCCATACCGGCTATTCACTTTTCCCCATTCTGCCTGCCAAGATCGATATTGCCTCGTTAAACAGTCTGGAAAGGGAGACCTATTCCTCCGGGCAGCATTACGCGATTCTGAATGAGTTTGAAAAACTTATTCCGGCAAAATCCCGTATTGGACTGTCTTTATTAAATGGAGACTGGGAATATCCCTTCTTCGGTAAACACTTTGAATATGCCCTGGTGCCCGTTTTAGAGAGTCAATCTTTGCAAGATCCTTCCTGGTTAGCGCAAAATAAAATTGACACACTGATCGTGCATACCACAGCGAATCAGATCCTTCCCGTTGATCCAAGTTTTGTCCTGAAAAATAAAATCATCGATCCGCAAACCAATACTCCTTGGTTAATCTACAGAAAGTAGGTGAATCATGAATAAAGATCAGTTACTTGCAATCGATAATGGAACACAGTCGGTACGCGCTTTGATTTTTGATCTGAAGGGGACTCTCATTGCCAAGTCTAGAGTTGCTATTGAGCCCTATTATTCCACCGAACCTGGTTATGCCGAACAGGACCCGGAGGTCTATTGGAACGCGGTCTGCCTGGCCTGCCAGCAACTTTGGAGCATGCCTGGCGTGGATAAAAATGCTGTTGCCGGTGTAGGACTTACCACGCAGCGTTCAACTTTGATCAATGTAGATAAAGCCGGTGTTCCGCTACGCCCGGCCATCCATTGGCTCGATCAGCGCCGCACCCCAGGCCAAAAACCCCTGGACGGTCTATGGGGAACATTATTTAAGCTGGCTGGTATGAGTGAAACTGTGGCGTACATGCAGTCAGAAGCCGAAGCCAACTGGGTTCGTGTGAATCAACCGGAAATTTGGAAAGCGACCCATAAGTTCCTTTTATTATCCGGGTATATCACTCATAAACTGGTAAATCGTTACGTAGATTCAGTTGGCTGCCAGGTGGGTTATATACCTTTCGATTACAAAAAGATGACCTGGTGCGGAAAAAGCGATTGGAAGTGGCAGGCTGTGCCAATGGACATTGCCTTGCTGCCGGACCTCGTGCTCCCCACCGGTTTGTTGGGAGAGATTACGCCCGAAGCGGCCGCGGCTACGGGTATCCCGGTGGGGTTACCCCTCATCGCCGCTGCCGCTGACAAAGCCTGTGAGGTGGTCGGTGCCGGTTGTGTGGATCCGCGCATTGCTTGCCTGTCTTACGGTACCACCGCTACCATCAATATCACCCTTGAAAAGTACACCGAGGTTATTCCGCTCATTCCTCCCTATCCATCAGCGGTTCCTAACTCATATTCGCTGGAGACTCAGATCTATAGAGGTTACTGGATGGTCTCGTGGTTCAAGCGAGAATTCGGCATGAACGAAGAGCGCCTGGCCGTGGAACGCGGCGTGGAGACCGAAGAGCTCTTCGATGACCTGGTCAACTCGGTGCCAGCAGGTTCGCGCGGGCTAATGCTGCAGCCCTACTGGTCGCCTGGCCTCAAGGTGCCCGGCCCCGAAGCCAAAGGTGCCATCATTGGCTTTGGCGACGTGCATACGCGTGCCTATATGTATCGCTCCATCCTCGAAGGGCTGGCTTATGCTCTTCGTGAGGGCATGGAACGCACGGCCAAACGCACTCATATCCCGGTCACCCAGATCCGCGTGGCTGGCGGCGGCAGCCAGAGTGAGGCTGCCATGCAGCTCACGGCTGATATTTTTGGCCTGCCCACGTGCAGACCTCACGTGTATGAAGCCAGCGGGCTCGGTGCTGCCATGGATGTTGCGGTCGGGTTGAAATTGCATCCCAATTTTGAAGTCGCTGTAAAAGAAATGACTCATCAAGGGAAGGCCTTTGAACCTATTGCAGCCAATCACCTGATGTACAACGAATTGTATAATCGTGTTTACTGTAAGATGTACGAGCGGCTGCAGCCGTTATATGATGAAATTCGCGACATTACCGGGTACCCGCCAAGGGATTAATGAATTCAAAAAAAGACGAAGGATGTTAAAAAGCCTTCGTCTTTTTTTATCTTAAAATGAAAATATTCTGATCGTTTTCTTAGCTCACCGGAAGGATGTAATTATCGACTAAATTTCTGGCGGTAGGTTCATCAACGATGAGGTCGCTGATAAGGCGGCCCTTAAGCGCCGCGGCAAGCCCCTTGACTTTCGCCAGACCGGAGACGACGCAAATTCCGTGTTTGTTTTGGAACAGCTCAAGGTTTGGACCGCTGGAACGGTCATTGATGGGAATGTCGTTGAAACTGCCGTCTTCCCTGAAAAAGACAGTTGCCACGTCCCCCACCAATCGTCTTTTTTTTAGATCAACGTAATCCACTTCTTCAAGATACCCACCGCTGTACACTTGGCTGGGAATGCCGGCATTGACTGCTCCAATGCTGTAAAGCAGCAGATCAGCTTGATTTTGCAGATCAAGCAGGCGGCGGATACTGCGTTCTTTCCAAAGTACCTGTTTGGTGGCCGCATAATCGAAGAAAGTGGGTACCGGGAAAAGATGAGCGACTGCCTGATAGTTTTGCGCAAAGCGTACAATGATCTCACTGGCATAATCGATTCCCATCGTGTTAGTGTTGCCGGCGCCGTTCAACTGCACGATCTGTGAATTGTGCGTTGCTTTGGGGCGGAGATGCTTGGAAACGCCGCTGATCGTCGTTCCCCAGGCGATTCCCAGGATCATATTTGATTCAAAGATCGAATTTAAATAATTTGCTGTGTATTGCGCCACGCGTGCCAACCATTCCACTTCACCGGCGATATCCGGTACTGGCACCACATGGGCTTGTTTGATCTTAAAATGTTCAACGATCTTCTTTTCGAGCAATTGGGGATGCTCGTTCGGATCGATGATGCGGATATCGATCAGACCACTGGACCTGGCAAAACTGAGCAGCCGCGAGACAGTGGAGCGGGAAATATTGAGCTCATGGGCAATGGCTTCGGTGGTCATGTTCTGATAGTAATACATACGCGCGGCCCGGATCGCTTCAGAACTTTTATCTTGATCGTCCATGGATCGTCTCCGAAATGCCGAAAATAAACCTTGTCCCCCGTCATACATGAATTTATGATTTCGATCCGAGGACATTCATTAGAATACAAATACAAAGATCTCACAAAATGAGGTTTGATGGAGTACTGATTATTCGATAGTATACTTCAATGAACAAATGTGCAAAAGAGTCGAGAAAATGTTCAAACAGAGACCTGGAGAAATGGATTTCAATTGCACATATGTGCAGAAATAATATTTAAAAGTGCAAGTTTACTATAATAAAACGGTCAATTAACAGATTAAAAATAATATTTATCAAACGGAAAAATTATGAATTCTTATGACGTGATCATTATCGGCGGGGGAGTGGTGGGCTGTATGACCGCCCGTGCGCTTTCTCGCTACAATCTCTCGATCTTGTTGATCGAAAAAGAGTCAGATATTGGCATGGGCGCCAGTTCCGCCAACTCGGCCATTGTGCATGCCGGCCATGACCCGGTGCCGGGCACACTCAAAGCGGAGATGAATCACCTGGCCAACCCCATGTGGGACACGCTTTCGGCTGAATTAGGAATCCCTTTTAAACGCAGCGGTGCTTATATTGTGGCCATCGAAGAAGGCTGTGACTGCCTGGAAACATTACAGGCGCGTGCCAAAGCAAACGGTGTGCCGAGCGAGATCATTTCTGCTGATGAAATGAAACGCCGCGAACCGCGCGTCAATCCGCTCACCACCGGGGCTTTGTTTACCCCCACCGCCGGGATGGTCGACCCATTTGCGGCCTGCATCGCCCCACTCGAAAATGCCATCAACAACGGTGCACAGGTGATGACCGACACGGCCTTTGTTGACTTCATTAAAGAGGGCAGCAAGATCATCGGCATCAAGACCAGCCGCGGCGATTTTGCCTGCCGCTGGGTGGTCAATGCTGCCGGTCTGTATTCCGATGAAGTTATGCATAAAGCCGGTGTTCGCCCCGAATTCAAGATCACACCGCGCAAGGGTGAGTACTACATTCTGGATAAAAGTGAGATCCAGATGGAGAATATTCTCTTCCCGGTGCCCAGTGAGGTAAGCAAGGGTATTCTGGTGCTGGGCAGCACCCACGGCAATGCACTGGTCGGTCCTAATTCCAATATGGTCCCCGAAAAAGAAAATAGAGCTGTCACTGCTGACGGACTGGCAGAAATTTGGTCTGGTTCGCAAAGATTAGTGCCTTCCATCGCGCCGCGCAGCATCATCGCGGTCTTTGCCGGTCTACGCGCGACCGGCAATGCACACGCCAAAAATGGCGATTATTCGCACGACTTCGTGATCGAGATTCCCAAAGAAGTGCAGGGTTTGGTCAATCTGGGCGGCATCGAGTCCCCGGGGCTGACCTCGGCTCCTGCCATTGCGCAGCGGGTAGTCGAACTATTAAAGGAAGCCGGTGAAAAGCTGGTGGAGAAAAAGGATTTCAATCCCATCCGCCCGGCCCGACCGCGCTTCAACCATCTCAACCATGAAGAGCAGGCTGCCCTGGTGGCAAAAGACGCGCGCTACGGGCACATGATCTGCCGCTGCGAAATGATCACCGAAGGCGAGATCGTGGCCGAGATCCATGCCCCGCTGCCGGCCAAGACCTACGATGCCATCAAGCGCCGCACCTGGCTGGGGACAGGACGCTGCCTGGGCGCCTTTGATATGCCCAGGGTCGTTGCAATCCTTTCGCAAGAGTTGGGCGTTTCTCCACTGGAGATCACCAAAAAAGGCACCGGATCAGAGTTCCTCGCGCGGCTCACCAAAGATGTGGAGGCCTGACATGATGCATAAAGAGAACTATGATGTGGTTGTTATCGGCAGCGGACCCGGCGGTCTGGCTGCCGCAATTGCCGCCAAGAAAAACGGCGCGGAGGCGGTGCTCATTATCGACCGCGATATCGAGCCCGGCGGTATTTTATTGCAATGTATTCATAATGGTTTCGGCATGGAGACTTTCAAGCAAGACCTGCCCGGCCCTGCTTACGCTCAACGCTTTATTGATGAAGCCACGCAGGTGGGGGTGGATTTCTTGCTCGATACCATGGTGCTGGAAGTGACTCGCGATCACCATATTTTTGCCACCAGCAAGCAGCACGGATTTGTTGAGATCAATGCCAAAACGGTAGTATTGGCCATGGGCTGCCGCGAGCGCAGCCGCGCGCAAATTCGTCTGCCCGGCACCCGCCCGGCTGGTGTTTTCACCGCCGGCACTGCCCAACGCTGGGTGAATGTGGAAGGTTTTATGCCCGGCAAACGTTTTGTCATTCTGGGTTCCGGCGATATTGGCATGATCATGGCGCGCCGGCTCACTTTTGAAGGTGCCAAAGTGGAGCGTGTTTTGGAAGTAATGCCGTATCTTTCGGGGCTGACGCGTAACTACGTGCAGTGCCTGATGGATTTTGACATAGGGCTGCAGCTTAAACATACAGTCAAGAACATCATTGGCAAGAACCGGGTCGAAGCCATCGAAGCCTGCGCAGTGGATGATAAAATGCAGCCGATCGCGGGTACCGAAGAGATCATCCCGTGTGATACGCTGCTGCTCTCTGTGGGTCTGATCCCGGAGAACGAGCTTTCACGACAGGCAGGCGTGCTCATCGATCCTGTCACTGCCGGTCCATTTGTGGATGACGGCTTCCAGACCAATATCCCCGGAGTTTTCTCCGCCGGGAACGTGGTGCACGTCTACGACCTGGTGGACTGGGTCACCGAAGCCGGGCTAACTGCCGGAAAATCGGCGGCTCAGTTGGTACGCAAGGGAGTGGGTTCAGATGGCCCAACGATACCGGTTAAAGCTGCAGATAATGTGCGTTATGTCGTGCCGCAGACCTTGCATCCAAGCACTCTCGAAGAAAACGATATCCGGCTGCAAATGCGGGTCACCCGTCCGATCGAGAAACCGGTCTGGGTCGAGGTGCGCAGCGGTGACAAGTTGATCACCCGCAGAGGGGAACCCTATGCCCGCCCCGGTGAAATGGTGACCATTGCCCTGAAACCGGCTCAAGTGGAAGAAATCAAAGCTGCCAGCGAACTTCGCGTGGCAATAGTTGAGAGGTAGGAGAAGATGCCTACAATTACACAAAAAGTAATTTGCACGACTTGCCCCAAGGGCTGTACCCTGGAAGTAACCCGTGACGGTGAGACGATCATTTCGATCCTTAATGGCTGCAAACGCGGACATGAATATGCCAAACAAGAGTTGACCGACCCCCGCCGCATGGTGGCTTCTACGGTGCGCATCCGCGGCGCGGTCCATCCGCTTATGCCGGTATATACTTCAGCGCCGTTCCCTAAACCGCGCATCCCCGAACTGCTCAAACTGCTGCGTTCAGTCGAATTGAGCGCACCGGTTAAAATGGATCAGCCTGTGCTTGAGAATGTGCTGGGGACCGGCATCAACGTTAACGCCAGCCGGGAAATGGACGAGGTGAACCAATAGTTCAATCTGCTTTTCTAGTGGAGAGATATTTGTAAGATAAACTGGCATGTGAAAACATGCCTTTTTTATCGTATGCAAGTGATTAAATACGATTCAAATTTTGTGTTTTCCGATTAAAATGAGTTATCAAAAAAACTTCTGATCAAAAAAGGATCAGCATGAAAAAGTCTCTCTTAATTGTGCTCTCTTCCGTATTTTGTGTTGTTTTGGCAGTTGTGGCTTATTTTTGGGTTACCGGTATGATCAGCTCCAATTATGCGTTTCGTTCCCCTATCAAAGACACCCCCCCTGCGGCTGGTGAAGCATTAGGGAAAGCTTCTACCGGACGGGTTGTGATCGTCCTCATCGATGCGCTGCGTTATGATACCTCAATGAATGCCAGCGTTATGCCCACCCTCGACAAACTGCGTTCCCAAGGAGCCCAGGCGATGATGCACAGCCAGGTTCCTTCCTTCTCAGAACCCGGTTACACCACTATTTTGACCGGTGCCTGGCCCTGGTTGAATGACGGGCCGGCTTTCAATCTCGATTACGGCGAGATTCCCACCTGGACGCAGGATAATCTCTTTTCCGCAGCCCACCGCGCCGGGTTGACCACAGCCATATCGGGTTATTACTGGTTTGAAGAATTGGTTCCCCAATCCGATGTTGATCTGAGTTTTTACACCCCGGGGGAAGATAAAAAAGCGGACGTGGACGTTGTGAATGCTGTTCTCCCCTGGCTGAAAGAGAACAAATCTCAATTGACCCTCATCCATATCGATCAGGTGGATTATGCCGGTCATCATGAAGGCGGGCCGCGTTCCCAGAACTGGAATGACGCTGCCAAACGCGCGGATGATCTGCTGGCACAGATTGCCTCCACGCTGGACATGCAAAAAGACACCCTCCTTGTCATTAGCGACCACGGGCAGATCGATGCCGGCGGTCACGGTGGGCAGGAACCGATTTGCCTCAAGGAGCCGTTCGTGCTGGTAGGGGCAGGCGTCAAACCCGGGAATTACGGAGACGTCAACATGGTGGACGTAGCCCCCACCCTGGCAGCTTTGCTCGGCGTGAACCTGCCGGCTTCTGCGATGGGAGAGGTTCGTACAAGCATGCTTAACCTTTCTGATTCAGTCACTGCTGCGCTGCCGGCGGCTGTTGAAAAACAGCAGACCACCCTGGTGAATACTTTTGCCGCTGCCATGGGTGTCAAATTGGATGCTGCTCAAATGCCGACCGGATCAGAGGTCAGTAAATATGAGACAGTCATCAAAGACCTGCGCTCCAGCCGTGAGAATAAAGAAAGAATACCGCGGGCCATCCTTGCCGTTCTCCTGGTTGGGCTGATCGTTTATTGGTTGATAAGTCAGTGGAAAAAAGGCGCCCTGGCCTGGATTTTTGGCGGGCTGGCCTTTATGGCTCTTTTCAATTTTAGATATGCCATCTGGGATCAAAAAACTTATTCTGTCTCTTCTATCACCAGTCAGGCAAGTTTAATCTCTTATGTTGCGATTACGGCAGCTCTGGCATTACTGATCACCTGGCTGGCCATTCTGCTCGACCAGCGTTACTTCAGGTTATCCCCTGCTGCGGCGGCTGAACGTATGTTTGGCTTTATCTTTACGGTGGCTTTTATTGCCGGTTTACCCGCGATCATGCATTTCGTGCTCAATGGTGCATTAGTCACCTGGACGCTGCCAAATTACCTGTTTAGTTTCCTCTTCATTTTGAGCGGAATTCAGGTACTGGTGATTGCGTTGTTTGGACTTGTTCTGGTCGGAATCACAGCTTTTATTGCCCGGCTTGTTACCGGAAAAGCACAATTAAAAGGAAAAACAAAATGATCCATACTCAGGGGCCCTGGTTTAAAGATGAACAGGATCGCACAGTCATGCTGCATGGTGTGAATTTAGGTGGCAGTACAAAGGTACCTTATTCCCCCAACGGCGCAACTTACCGCAGCGAGGGATTCTTCGACACGAAAAATGTTAGCTTCGTGAACCGTCCATTCCCGCTGGAAGAAGCGGATGAGCATTTCTCACGGCTCAAAGCCTGGGGGTTTAATTTCCTGCGCTTTCTCATTACCTGGGAAGCCATTGAGCACTTCGGTCCAGATCAGTATGATGAAGCCTACCTCGATTATTTGTATGCTGTGGTGAAGAAGGCCGGGGAGTACGGCCTTTCGTTGTTCATTGACCCGCATCAGGATGTGTGGTCGCGATTCTCGGGGGGAGACGGCGCGCCTGGCTGGACCTTTGATGTGCTGGGCATGGACGTCACCCGCTTCAAAGCGACCGGTGCCGCTATGGTACATCAGACCGTCGACACCCCGTACCCGCGAATGCAGTGGATCACCAATGACTATAAGTTCGCGGCGGCTACCATCAATACGATCTTCTTTGCCGGCAATGATTTCGCTCCCAAGACCAAGATCGACGGCATCCCGGCCCAAGATTACCTGCAGGGACACTACCTGAATGCCATCAAGCAGGTGGTCAAGAAATTAAAAGGGCTGCCCAATGTGGTGGGTTTTGATACGCTCAATGAACCTTCCAGTGGGTATGTTTCTGTTCCGGATTTGCGTCAAAAGATAGGTCGTTTGCCTGCCGGAGTCTTCCCCACGCCCTGGCAATCCATTCAACTGGCTTCCGGTTTTCCGCAAAAAGTGGATGAGTTGATCCGCGATTTTTGGGGAGAGCGTAAGGGCAGACAAGAACTGGTGAACCCGGAGAGAGTTTCACTTTGGAAAGAGGGCTATTCTTGCATCTGGCAGCAGAACGGCGTGTGGAAATTGGATGACACAGGCCAGCCAGAACTGCTCAAGCCCGATTACTTTGCCAGAGTCAACGATCAGACGGTGGATTTTCATCAAAAATATTTACTTCCATTTGCCCACCGTTACATGGATATGGTTCGGTTGGTGGATGAGACCAAGATCATCTTTTTTGAACAGGTTCCCGAAACCCGTTCTCCGGAAGTGAAAGCGGATGAGCTTGGAGAACTTGTCTATGCCGCGCACTGGTATGACGGCATGACCCTTTTCTTGAAGGCTTATGTTCCCTTTTTGAATTTTGATACAGAGACAAATAAAATTTTGCTCGGTGAAAAGAAGATACGCAAGGCTTTTACAGCGTTTCTCAAGGCGCCCCGCCAGGATGCCATCGAACGTATGGGCAACATTCCTACCCTCATTGGCGAGACCGGTATTCCATTTGATTTGAATAACAAGCGCGCTTACCGGACTGGAAATTTCACCGATCAGGAACGAGCCATTGACCGCACTTTTAAAGGTCTTGAAGATAACCTGTTAAGTTATACCCTGTGGAATTACACATCTGACAACGATAATCTGCATGGAGATATGTGGAATGACGAGGATCTCTCCCTCTTCAGCCGCGATCAGCAAAAAGACCCTTCCGATATCAATTCTGGAGGGCGGGCATTAAAGGCGGTGGTTCGTCCCTATCCGCTGAAGACGGCCGGCCTGCCTTCCCGCCTGGAATTTGACTACCGCAGCGGGTATTTTGTCTACGAATTTGAGGGTGACAAAAGCATCCAGGCGGATACTGAAGTTTTTCTACCTAATTTGCAATACCCGGAAGGCGTAACAGTAAGCGTTTCGGACGGCACATTCAGCATCGACCGGGGCAAGCAGATTTTGACCTATACTGCCGGGGAACTGGCGCAGCACCGTATTGAAATTAAACCCACCTAAACACGTTGAACGAGGAGCCAGACGTAAATATCTGTCTGGCTCCTTTTTTACACATCCTCATTTCTCCAGTAAAATAAACAAAGAAGTTCCCCTGATGATGATACCTTTACTGATCTGGCTGTTTATTATTGTGTTTCTCTTCCTGTGTACCTGCGTGGGATTTTCTTTTGTGATCGGTCACAGACAAAAGCAGCAGGTCTTTGTCAGCCCGGCTGAATTTGGCCTGGAGTTTGAAGATGTAAAATTACGTACCCGGGATGGCATTCATTTGGTTGGTTGGTGGATTCCCGCACAGAAATCTACTCGCACGATCCTTCTGCTGCATGGTTATGGTGGGACCTATGACCCGGATCTTAAATATGTCCCCGCTTTCCATACCCAAGGGTTTAATGTGTTGATCTTTGACTTTCGCGCGCACGGACGCAGCGGCGGAAGGTATACCACAGTGGGCGCACTCGAAAAACGCGATTGCCTGGCTGCTATCGATTATGCGCTCCAGCGCGGTTCCAGCTCAATTGGCTTGATGGGCTTTTCGATGGGGGGGCGTGTGGCTCTTTTGAGCGCTCCATACCACCCGCAGGTGAAGGCGGTTCTCTCCGATTGCGGCCCGGCTCGTTTGATGACGGTAGCCAGGGTGGAATTATTGAAAAGACACATTCCGCGTTGTATGGCAGGCACGATGAGTTTTATGACCGTTTTGGGGATGAGCCTGGTTTCGGGGATCAATGTTTTTCGGCAGGAGCCCCTGTATCAGGTCAAGAAACTTTCACCGCTGCCGGTATTGTTTATCTACGGCGGTCAGGATGCTTATACCCATCTCGATGAACTCGAAAGAATGGTCAGCGCAGCCGGGCCAAACGCAGAGTGTTGGCTCGTGCCGGAAGCCGGCCACCGCGATATTGATCTCTTTCGACCCGAAGAATATAACCAAAAAGTAATGGCTTTCTTTGAACGCTGGTTACCTAAAGAATAGACTCTGAATCAAGGAGCAATAGATGCGCAAAGTCAGCGGTTGGTATTTGTTCGTTTTAAATGCCTATTGGATAGGGCTTTCTTTTATGTGGAACAGCCTGCACGTTACCATTTTGCCGGCTGTGCTGCTGAATTACGTCCCGGCCACCCAAAAGAATACCTGGCTGGGGTTGCTTACTTTCTTCGGCCTCATCCTGGCCATGATCATCCAGCCGCTTTCCGGCGCTTTGAGCGACCGCTGGTCCAGCCGGTTTGGGCGGCGCCGTCCCTTTGTTTTGCTGGGCACGCTTGGTGATATCGTTTTCCTGGCCGTGCTGGCTTTTGTGGGCGGACTGCCCTGGCTTTTTGTCGGTTACATTGGTCTGCAAATCACTTCCAATATGGCACACGGTCCCATGCAGGGCTGGATGCCCGATGAGGTGCCAGCCGAGCAGCTTGGCGTAGCCAGCGGCATCAAGACTGCCACGGATATGTTCGGCATCATCCTTTCTTCTTTGCTCATGGGCTTCCTGATCACTTCCAGCCATGCCAACCCGACAAAATCAGTGCTGGCTATTATTGGTTTTTTGGTATTATTCGCTGCAGTCACCCTGTTGGGCGCTCGTGAAAAACCCTTCAAGGCCTCTCAAAATCGACCTCAACCGTTGAAGGGATTGTGGAAAGAGACCTTCAATTTTAAAATGGAGGGTGACAAGAATTATTGGCGTCTGATCTTTAGCCGTTTTCTCTACCTGGTGGGCATTTACGGATTTCAATCCTTTGCCCAGTACTTCATCCGCGATAAATTCCCCGATCAGAACCCGATCGCCTTTACACAAATCGTGATGGGAACATTCGTAGTTGTGCTCATCATTTTCAGTCTGCTGGCCGGGTACATGGGCGATCATTACGGCCGCAAACGCATCCACATCATTTCCGGCTTTATCGGTGCCCTGGGCGCGGTTTTACTGATCTTTGCCAATACTCCCACGCAGCTCATTGCGTACGGCTGCTTCATGGGCATTGGACTGGGCATCTTCATGAGCACCAACTGGGCCATGGCGAATCAGATGGCGCCGGCAGCCGAAGCCGGCAAGTACATGGGACTGACCAATATTGCCACAGCCGGTTCGGCAGCGGTGGCCCGCCTGGAGGGTCCCATGATCGACGGCTTCAACAACGCCGCACCCGGCCACTGGGTGGGCTGGACGGTACTCTTCGCCGTCAGCGCGGTGCTGATGATCTGTTCCAGCCTGGTCATGCGTAAAGTGCCGGATACAAAAATGGAAACAGTAAAGTAATTATCATTTAAAAAAATAACAATCGAGTTAGTAAAAAGTCCTCTATCTGACGACTTAGAATTTTTGGTAAAAATTCAAGATACTCAACTAGGTCTTATAACAATAGATATAACTATCGATGGGATAGCCTTATGTACTTGCTGATGTTGATTGTTTCCCCCATGCAGTAATAAGCTTTACGAGGAGTGTAATATTTCTATTGTAGTGGGTATCAGAGATCATAATACCTGAAAGTTCTATACAATCATGGTCTTCATCGAATTTTACAACGTTCCCACTAATAGGAGTGCCTGAAAAAATAAAAATAACATTGTCGTTAGTTTTTAAGGCACGTAGAAAATCAATCAATAGTTTGTTCATTTTATACTCCTAGGATAGATTTATAGATTAAAAACCTCAATAAACATCATACAATTAGAATTATATAGTTACAATAAATTTGGAGAACTATGGAAAAAGAAGATAAGACTAAAAAGGAAGTTAAAAAGCGAAATAATAAATATCAAAATAAACTTTCTCTATTTGGTTTGCCTGAAATAGAGGTGGTTAAAGAGATGTTAAAATCTCCGCCTATGCCAAAAGAAGAAGAAAAAACTAATAGAATATAATAAATATTACTATTATTAATGATAGGTTAATATCGAAATTAATTGGAGATTGCGCGATGGATAAAGAAACCTTTGATAAAGTGTTGAGAGAACTTGCAAGTAATTTATCGAGCTATGTTAGCACTGAAGATGGACAATGGGCTATAAAGGGTTTTATAGATATTTATAAAAATGTCTATACAATATCATCCGATACTAAAATTATTTCTAAAATTTTGGAAATTCATCTATTTCCCAAAATACTTGAATTCGCAAAAGAACATAATTTTTTTATAGTTCTGGCCGAGCATCAAAACTATTACCCCGATATATCTTTTATTTTTAAAGACGATGAAAAGATTAAATTTGCGGTTGATATTAAAACAACATATAGAGAAGTCGAAAAACCATGGCTTTGTAACGGATTTACTTTGGGGTCACATGGATTATATTTTGAAAATNNATAGAAAAAGTACAAAAAACATCCAATTTCCATATAGTTCTTATTTAGGCCATTTTTGTTTAGGGGCAATTTATGACCGAATAAGAACCCCTGTTGACGAAACGTGTCTAACCCCCATCGAAAATTTGCATTCTGTCACATCGGTTATTACAAATATACGATTTTTCGTTGCAGAGAAATGGAAAATTGCAAGTGATAAAAGTGGTTCTGGTAATACAGCAAATATTGGAAGTATTACTCGAATTGATGATATTTTTTCTGGGAAAGGTGTGTTTTCAAATTTGGGAGAAAATTGGTTTGATGATTATTGGACTAATTTTGGGAAAATAAGCATTAGGGACGCGAGAGGAAATTTGAAAAAGATTACATCCCTCAAAGATTTTGTCATATATAGAGGAGGAGACCCCTCGCTTATATTTGAAAGAAATAATAAAAAATGAAAAATCAAAAAATACAAATTCCTCCAATTAAATCACAAGGAATAAAAACAAAGTTAGTGCCATACATAAAATCAATAGTTCCTGATGATATTAATGGATATTGGATAGAACCATTTATGGGTACAGGCGTCGTCGCTTTTAATGTGAGACCTAAAAAAGCACTTCTTGCAGATTCTAATCCTCATTTAATAAATTTCTATCAATCTCTATTAAACGGAAAAATTACATCATATCTAGCAAAGCAATTTTTGGAGCAAGAAGGCAAAGAATTACTCCGAACGAATGGAGACTACTATTATGTTGTGCGGGAAAGGTTTAATAAAGATAAAGATCCGTTGGATTTCTTGTTTTTAAATCGGGCTGACTTCAACGGCATGATACGTTTTAATAAAAAGGGAGGTTTTAATGTGCCTTTTTGTAGAAAACCAAACCGGTTTGCGCAATCATATATTACAAAGATTTGCAATCAAATTCACGCAATTTACGAAATTTGTTCATCTGGTGATTATGAGTTCAAATGCCAAGATTATAAAACCACTATAAGAGAGGCAAAGGAGACCGATATTTTATATTGCGATCCACCCTATATAGAAAGACATACAGACTATTTTAATAATTGGAATGAAAATTGTGAGAACGATATGGCAGATCTTCTTCTAAATACAAAATCTAGATTTATTTTATCTACGTGGCATAGCAATAAATATCGAACCAATAAGTTCATAAGTTCTACATGGTCTAAATTTAATATTTTAACTATTGAGCATTTTTATCATGTGGGCGCCAAAGAGGTCAATAGAAATCCAATGTTAGAAGCTCTTGTTCTAAATTATGATTCAAAAATTGAAGTAGAGCCTATGGAGTTAGGCTTACTTCAATTGAATTTATTTGAAAAATAAACACATTATCTTATAGCGATTGTACTAAGTAATAGATATTTAATAGGGTTGATGGGTTTGTATGTCAATATATAGTTACCAAAATTTATATCCACCTGATCTCAACATTCTTTAAGGTTCTGCCCTTCCAGGAGGCATGCCCTGTGAGTGAGAGCACCATGGAGCGCATGGCGACCAGAACGAATAAGGTAATGGTGAGCCAATAAAAGAGCGTCATATACAGCGGAATTCCCAGACGGCGATAGGCGATGAAAAAGAGCAGCAGCATTTCAAGTACGGCGATGAGTGCCAGCCTGGGTGCGGTGGAGAAGAATTGATTCGCTAAAATTCCTCCGGTTAAAATTCGCAGCGGGCCAAGAAAAATTGCGGCAACAGCGCACCAGACCAGGACAAAAGGAAAAATTCGATAATCGAAGAACCCGAAAACGTTCTTGCTGAATCCTTCGACCGTATCTGAAAAGTTGTGATACATGCGGCAGGAAACGTAATCTGTCCCGTCCAGCAGGCACCAGCGATATCCCTTTTGCATCAATGTGCGTCCCAGCAAGACGTCATCATTGATATTGCTGCAAGCTTCTTTGTACCCGCCGATGGCTTCATAGACTTCGCGGCGGAAAAGCATAAATTGTCCGATGGTTACCGAGAAAGCCGGGATCCGTTTTTTTTGAGCCAGGCCGATCGGGAGAAAACTCTGAATGCCAAAGCTCATAAAGGGGACGATCAGTTTTTCTCCCCAACTGACCACTTCTTCACGGGGGATGGCGGTAAGCAGATCGACCTTTTCCTGGAGCAAAGCCGCAACAGCATGGCGCAGGGCCTGAGGGCTGTGCCGTGTATCAGCGTCGGTAAAAAGGAACAGGTCTCCGCGGGCTGTTTGAGAGAGCTGCTGGCAGGCCCAATGTTTTCCAGGCCATCCTTCAGGCAGGGGAGAACCGTTGATCACCCTTAGACGGGAGTTCGTTTTCGCCAACTGTGCCAGAATAGCCCCGGTACGATCAGTTGAGTTATCGTTTAAAACGACGACTTCAAAATTTGGATACTCCTGCGCCAGCAGGGAGTTCAGGCAAGCTTCAATATTATCCTCTTCGTTGCGCGCAGGAACCAGGATCGAAACAAAAGGAGATTCTCCATTTAGCTCGTAATCACTAAAACTCTTTATCAAACGATTATTTGAAAAAGAGATGACCAGGCCAGCAGCCATTACAGAAATGACAAATATGAGGAATAGTTCAATGAGAAGCATTAGGAATTTCTCCATCTATAGATTAGTTCTCTTGGTCGATCATGGATCTGGATGGGTTGTAACAGCTCACATTGGTGAGTCCAGGCCAACAACAGCAGGTTTAATGCTGCAATAAGGATCAGGGCGACTGAATTTTGCATAAAGATGCAATAAAAGACAATCCCGATCATGCCGAAGACAACATTCCAGGCATGTTCATCGATCCACAGCATGGTGGTAATGGTAAAGATGGCAAAGGCCACAATACCAGAAATGCCGGTTAACCCCAGCCAAACGCCCAGAGTTGTTGCAACAGCTTTTCCTTTATGGAATTGCAAAAATGGGGACCTTGCATGCCCGAGAATGGGGGCCAGAGCAATTGGCACCATCGTCCAACCGGTCAGTCCACCCAGTTTTTGCGCCATAAAGATCGGGAAAAACCCTTTGCCAAAATCCAGGAACACTGCCATCAATCCCACTTTCCATCCGCCTACATGCCAGGCATTGTAGGCCCCTGGGTTGCCGTCACCGTATTGGAGGATATCTGATTTTCTAAAAAAGGATGTGATCAGATACGAAAAGGGAATGGCGCCTAATAAATAAGCAAAGATCCCCCAAAATATAATTTTTATGAAAATAGGCTGGCTGTTACCTGATATCAATGAATAAATCAATATCCCTCCATTTAAAAAACCTTCGCATAATAATATAAATCCTCTGTTTTTAATGAACAGTTAAGATTTTAATCCTAAATAGTAATTGCTGCAGATAACGAAGGTCACATCTTAGAGTAATGGATGGGAGCGATTCGGTATATATAATAGGCCATAGCATAGCCCCATTTCGTGACTGCCTAAGGTATAATTAACTGGTTATAGACTGATTGCGAGGGATTTTTATGGAAATTGGTTCTGTGAAACAGGTCGATATTGATGA
>PMIV01000096.1 GCA_003158355.1 Anaerolineaceae bacterium | reverse complement strand
ACAAATTGGTTTTACTGTATAACAACAGTTCTTGCATCGGGTAATTTTTCATGATATACTCAAACATAGTTGCGATAAGGCTTCTGAGATATTATTCGTCGATTGAAAATACCCATTCCATTACAACATAATTAACTCCCCTAAACATCTCTCTGCGTTTGCAGGGATAAACTACAAACCTATTCTTAATTCATGGATTCTATATAAATGAAAATAACTGAAATGGAAGACGCCTCCCTGGCTTCATTACGTCAATTTGCAGAGGAGCTGAACATTCCCAATGCAAAACGTCTCAAGAAAGAAAACCTGATCCTCAATATTCGCAGAACTGAAGCTGCCGGAGAGGGGATTGAAGTAAGGGGCGGTGTGTTAGAGATCACTCCTGAGGGCGTCGGATTCTTACGCACAAATTATTCCATCGGACAAGATGATGTATATGTTTCACAGGCCCAACTGCGCCGCTATGATCTGCGCATGGGTGATTTCGTGATGGGTGTGGTACGTCCGCCGCGTGACGCCGAACGGCATTACGGGCTGCTCAAGGTGGAGTCGATCAATATGCTGACTCCCGAAGAGATCCACGACCGCCCTTCATTTGAGAACCTGGTCCCCATCTTCCCGGAAAAACGTTTCGACCTGGAGACCGACCGCTCTATCCTTTCTTCCCGTCTGATCAATCTCATTGCCCCTATTGGCCGCGGCCAACGCGGTATGATCGTCTCGCCGCCGAAGGCTGGTAAGACCACTATTTTAAAGCAACTGGCAAATTCTATCTCTGCAAATTATCCTGATGTGCACCTCATCATCAGTTTGATCGGTGAGCGCCCCGAAGAGGTGACCGATATGGACCGCTCCGTGGATGCTGAAGTAGTGGCTTCCACATTTGATGAGCCGGTAAGTTCCCATGTCCGCACTGCTGAGATCGCCCTGGAGCGCGCCAAGCGTCTGGTGGAGATCGGACGAGATGTGGTAATATTGATGGATTCNNGCTACAGCATTGGTCGATACGGGCAGCCGGTTGGATGATGTGGTTTACGAAGAGTTTAAGGGCACGGGAAACATGGAGCTTCAGCTTTCCCGCCGCTTGCAAGAACGCAGAATATTCCCGGCAATCGATCTTGAGCGCTCTTCCACCCGGCGAGAAGAACTCCTTCTCGGGCCGGATATTTTACAACGGGTTTGGTTAATGCGCCGCATGTATTTGCAGATGATTGGTACCCCACCGCAAGGCGCGGGCATGGATCCATCAGTTGCCACGGAGGCAATTCTGCAGAAAATTGCGCGAACGAAGAATAACCAAGAATTCCTGGAGAGTTTAACGGAGGATCAGTGAGTTCAAAAAAATTGACTCCAGAAAAACCTGCCGAAGAGGAAGTAAAGCCCTCTCCAAAAAAGAGTTTTCCATGGAAGGCAGCAGTATCCTGGGGCGTGACAGCTTTATTGGTGGTCGTTTTACTGCTGGTATTGTTTCAAGGGAAGTTATTCGGACAGTCTAATGACGAGTCCGATTTGGTTGAATATACTCCCACCCCCCTCAATGTTGCCTTACCTACCACTCAAGCCGCTGATGTCAGCAACCTGATTGCGGTTGCGCGGCGGCCAAATCTGAACACTATTGTTCCGGATGGTGTACGATCTTCTGTGGTCACTTACACGGTTGAAGCGGGGGATTCGATCTTCAGCATTGCCAAACAATTTAACCTGAAACCGGAATCTATCCTTTGGGCAAATTATGATTATTTCGGGGATAACCCCACTGTGGCCTTAAGTATTGGGGCTCAGTTGACGATTCCCCCCACTGACGGTATTTTATACACGTGGAAAGATGGCGATAAGCTGCAGAACATTGCCGGTAAATATGTCGCGGACGAATCCAAGATCATCAGTTGGCCTTCCAACCATCTGGATATCACTGACCCGGTGATCACAACCGGTTCGGTGGTGATGATCCCCGGCGGTTATCGTGAGGTGCAATCCTGGATCCAGGCCGTGGAATATACGCCACGTTCTGGGGTGACCCGCGTAATCGCAGGTGCTGGCGGCTGCCAGGCTCCTGATACCGGGCCAGTGGGCTCAGGAAATATTGTTTGGCCGAGCGCTAATCATTACCTTTCAGGCTTCGATTACACCAGCTCTCATAGAGGCATCGACATCGCCGCGCAAACGGGTGATTCGGTCTGGGCTGCAGATAACGGCACCGTGGTCTATGCCGGCTGGAATGATACCGGTTACGGCTACATGGTGATGATCGACCATAATGATGGTTATCAGACCCTTTACGGCCATCTTTCTGCGGTTTATGCCACCTGCGGATCGTCAGTATATCAGGGTACGGTCATTGGCGCTGCCGGGGCAACCGGTAACGTCACCGGCGCCCACCTTCATTTTGAAGTGCGTTCAAACGGCGGTTTTGTAAACCCCTGGTACGTCTTGCCGTAATAAAAACCAAATTTATAAATACACACTCCCGGCTGTCTTAAAAACCGGGAGTGTTGTTATTTAAAGCACGCTGGGCGGGTCAACGGTGATCTCCACTTCAATACCTTTTGGCTGCCAGGTATTCAACGGGTGCTCGTTTAGCAGGGTATTGAATTCCCAACCGCGCAGCAGAATCTGCCAGCGGTACAGGCTGGAGATGCGCGAGTAGAAGCAGGGGACGGGGCCGATCATTTCCAGGGAGTGCTCCCGTGCCCATTCTTTCAACTTCTCACCGACTCGCATGGCTTCCTGCTGCAATAAAGCAGACTGTGCATGGCGAAATTCGATGCGCAGCAAACGCGAAAAAGGGGGGTAGCCTGTTTTCTGGCGCAGAGCCAGCTCTTCTTCGTAAAAACCGTCCAGGTCGTGCAGCGAGGCGTAGCGGATGGCGTAGTTTTCGGGGTGGAAGGTCTGGAAAATGGCCTTGCCGCCTTTGCTGCTGCGCCCGGCACGGCCGGCCACCTGGCTGAGAATTTGAAAGGTGCGTTCGTTGGCGCGGAAATCGGGCAGGTTGAGACTGACGTCAGCCAGCACCACGCCCACCAGCGTCACCAGGGGCAGATCGAGGCCTTTGGAGAGCATTTTTGTACCGATGAGGATATCGGCGCGATGCTGGCTGAAATGATCCAGAATGAGGTCGTGAGCGCCTTTGAAGCGGGCGGTATCCGCGTCCCAGCGCAGCACGCGCGCGCCGGGGAATTCCTCCACGATGGTCTTTTCCAGGCTCTCCGTGCCCAACCCGAATTGCTTGATGTTGGGGCCGCCGCACTGCGGGCATTTACGCGGCATCTGGCGTTGATAGCCGCAAATGTGGCAGAGCAGCGCATCGGTCGAGGCGTGAAAAGTCAATTGAGTGCTGCAGCGTGGGCAGCGCAGCACGTAGCCGCAATCGCGGCAAAAGACGTAAGTGGCTGAACCGCGCCGGTTCAGGAATAAGATCGATTGTTCGTTTTGCTGCAGGGTTTCGGTGAGCGAGCTGCGCAGCTCACGGCTGAGGACGGAGCGGTTGCCGGACTTCAATTCAACGCGCATATCCACCACCTGTACCGGCGGCAGAGGCAGCGTGCCGGGGTCGGCAGATACTAACTCGGTTTGAACAGAAGGGGTTTGATGGGCCAGGATGCGGTCAGGCAGGCGCAGTTCATGCCATTTCTCGCGACGGGCGCGATAGAGCTGTTCCACATCAGGTGTGGCGGACCCCAGCAAAAGCGGCACATTGGCCAGGCGCGCGTAAGCGACCGCAGATTCGATAGCAGAATAATGCGGGCGAAAATCATCTTGAAAATAAGATTCATCGTGGCATTCATCGATCACGATCAAGCCCAGATCGGGCACCGGTGCAAAGAGGGCGCTGCGTGCTCCTACCACCACCGGCAGCGTGCCGCTGCGAATACGCCGCCAGGTATCGTAACGTTCCCCCGGGGAGAGGCGCGAATGCACCAAGGCCACTTTACCCGGAAAGCGTGCGTAAAAGCGGCGTACGGTCTGCGGGGTAAGTGAAATTTCTGGCACCAGCACCAGCGCCTGTTTCCCCTGCGCCAGTGCGGCCGCAACCGCGCGTAAATACAGTTCGGTCTTGCCTGAGCCGGTGACCCCCACCAGCAGGTTCATTTTTTGTGTCGGTGAACCCGTGAATTGCGGTTCCAATATCTGCCAGACCGCAGCCTGGCCGGGCGTCAGCGCGGGTGCGGTTTGCAGCGGCTGGTCGATGGCCCGCAGCGGATCGCGCCACATCTCGCTTTCTCCCAGGGCGAGCAGGCCCTGCTCAGCCAGCATCTTCAGGTCAGCCGGCTTGGCTCCAGTTTCAGCGTAGATCATCGAAACATCTACCGGGGCAGCTTCCTGTGCCAGCAAAGTTAAAACGGCTTTGCGCCGCGCTAAAACTGATTCTTGCGGTGCCCTGCCTGAGGTTGGTTTCTCCAACTTAAGCAAAGCTTCATCCAGAGGGCAGCTTAAAACCGCAGTACGGATTTGGCGGGCATGGATGGAGGGGGGCAGCAAAATGGGTTCCGTGCTTGCCAATCCGCGCTTGATCAGACCGTTGAGGCTTTCGCGCCAGCGTACGTGCGGCATGGCTTTATCCATTTGGCGGCCGCGTAATTCGCCGCGTTTTTGCAGCAAAGCCAGAATGCGCAATTGAGTCGGGGTGAAGCCCTCTTCCACGGGAGGGGCGGGCAGCAGGCGGATAATGGTGTCGACATGCTGGCTGAGGCCGGGCGGGAGCATCTGATCCAGACATTCAGACAGAGCGGCCATGTTTTGAACGGCCATAGCTTCTGCCAGACTGATCTGCAGGGGTGTGACCACCGGCAGGGGATCCAAAAGGCTGATCACGCCGCGAATTTCGGGGACGGAAGGTTCACGGATCTCTTTCACGACGATCCCCTGGGCAATTTGCCTGCCAAAGGGAACCGTCACCAGCGAGCCGGGGCCCACCTGCTCCTCGAGTTCCGGCGGTAACTGGTAATCAAAAGATTCGGAGATTTGGGCGATGTTGACCGCCACCCGGACAAATTTTGGCATTATTCCCTGCTTCGTGTGGATATCAACTTAATACTGCGGCGCCGTAACCGACCACCTGGGAGCGGTCATGGGTGGAATCGGCGGAAGTGCTGTGGTGCAGAATGGTAGCCCGGCTGGCGCCCAGGGCTTTGGCTGCCCATAAGATGACGGCAACAGCACCGGATCCGCAGGCGAAACCAGTGTTTTCCCTTTCGGCGCGCAAGACTTCTTCAGGTGAAAGTGCCTCAACTTTTGAGAGCATATTCTTATCCAAAATTTCGGCCTGGTCCAGGGTGAAAAAGTGGGAAAGGTCAGTGCTGGCCACCAGCAAGGCATTTTTCCCGCGCACCACTTTGGCCAGCGCTTCCCCGAATTGCTGCAGCGCAGTAGGATCCTCTTCACGAACCATGATGGGAAGAAGTTTGAACGGGGCAGCCAGAGCGCATTGCAAAAAGGGCAGTTGAATTTCAAGGGAATGTTCGCGGTCATTGGCAATGGAGATGATCTGAACTCCGCTGGCTGCATAAAAAGTGGTGTTCAATTGGTCCATCAGATCTTTGTCAATGGGGAGGGTTCCCAATGGAGTGGCATACATTTCATGGGAGGAAGTGATGAACGGGTAGGGCAGATATTCGTGCAGCGGTGAGGCCACCACTACCAGGTCATAGCTTTTATTTTTCACGCAGCGGTAGCTGTAACCAGCGGTGGGGCCGGAATAGGCGTAGCCGGCGTGCGGAGAGATGAGACCAATGGCTTGTCCCGGAAATTCCGACGGCCGGGCGTGATCGATAAAGCCATTCACCTGAACGCGCAAGGTCTTTTCGTCACCGGGATACCAACTACCGGCAATCGGTGAGGGTCGAACTGCTTGAATTGTAGACATAGGCTGTTCCTCTTCTCTCCTTTATTATACAGGCTGCTTCTGGGCAAAGAAAAAGGAATCCTTAACTCAAGGATTCCTTTTGATCGAATTGGGAGTGTTTTTCTATGGGTTCAAGAAATCCCAGGGGTTGACATAGCCGCCGTCTTTACGCAGTTCAAAATGCAAATGCGGGCCTGAGGAGTTGCCGGTTGTTCCCAACAGGGCGACCTCTTGATTTTTCAGCACTGATTGAGCGCAGCTTACTATAATGCGGTCCAAATGGCCGTAAACAGACTGCCAGCCGTTGCCGTGATCGATGATGAGCAAATTGCCATAGCCGTTGTTGTTCCAGCCATCATAGACCACGACCCCATCATCGACTGCATAAACCTCGTTATCCAGTTTTCCGGCAATATCAATACCGTGGTGGATGGAGGTGTAATCGTAGCCGGAAAGATATTTGAACTCGGTCGGCCAGGAGTAGGTACCCGTACCCACAGCGCCTTCGGTGATCTTGCCGCAGAAGCCGTCGCCAAAACTGGTAGCTTCTGCCGGAGTGTCACGGGTGATGCTAGGCATCCAATCGACGGATCCGCCGTCTCCATCGGGGATGAAGAGCATGGTTCCGGAGGGAATATTAGGCAGCGACAGGTCGCCGAGAGTGTTCGGGTCCAAATGATTCCCGGCCCAATTGATGATGACCTGGGGGTCCACACTATAGAACTTGGCCACACCGTTTAACCCATCACCGTTTTGCCATTCATAAATGGCGCCGTCTTCCGGCGGAATGTTGATCTGAAGATTGGGAATCAGGTTATCCGGATTGCCGCCCAGAGTATACCGGTTGCTCCACAATAACGATTCTGGCTTGAGCCCAAAAGCAGCGGCGATCCCAAATAACGTATCTCCTTCCTTAACAACATAGGTGATCACATCTGTACGGGGTTTTGATGGAAGGTTGGTGTGAATTTGGGGAATTCGCGAAATTCCAAAACCACTCTGCAGTGCAGTGGTCTGATTACTAATGACGGTCGTTGTTGAGACCGGTTTTAAAGTCGATTGAAAAGTAGGCGTGCCGGCAAGTGGCAAGGCCGAAGCTGGTTGGCTTTTTAAGAAATATTTACCCATTACCCAAACAACGATCAGCACCATTACGGCGGCGAGAACACCTGTGATGATGCGTAATGTTGTTTCGCCGAGGCCAAGCATTAGAATTCGATTCCACAGCTTGCGCCAATTTATCGGAATTCGATTCAGTTTTTCATTTTCCGGTTCAGTCGGACTTTCATTCTCCGGGGGTTGTACCGGATTTGAAGTCGGATCATCTGTCATATATAGGAACCTCAGAAGCGCATCATATCAGAAATGTCAAAGCCGGTCAAGCAGGGGTAATCTCCGTAACTCAGAGGGAAACAGCCTCTTCAGGTCAATATTAATTCTTTATCAGAACATTTCAAGGCGGCCTTGCTTCGCTTGACTCGGTATTTTACGCATGGTATGATTATTGTCACTGTTTTAGCACTCGCAACGTTGGAGTGCTAAAGGAAAAATATGAACGAATTAAGTGAACGACAACGATTAATTCTTTCGCTGGTAATCCATGAGTACATTCGCACGGCTATGCCGGTTGCTTCCAAACACATGGTAGAGCAGTACAACTTGGATTTCAGTTCTGCCACCGTACGGAATGAACTAGCGGAGTTGACCGAGAAGGGATATTTGCGCCAGCCGCATCTTTCGGCGGGTCGAGTGCCAACTGAAGAAGGTTATCGCTTGTTTGTAGGCAACCTGGTACAGGATATTGAACTGCCTGAGTCCATGCGCCGTACCATCAGTCACCAGTTTTACCAGATGCGCCAGGATGTCGAACAATGGACCCGTCTGGCCGCATCGGTGCTGGCTCACCAATCCATGGGCGCTTCACTGGTCACTGTGCCTCATCCCGATCATGCGCATTTCAAACACATGGAATTGATCGGCTCACGCGGCCGCCAGGTGTTAATGGTTTTGGTTTTGATGGGCGGCGAAATTTTGCAGCATTTGGTGATGTTGGCAGAGCCAATTTCTCAGGAGCGTCTCTCTGAAGTGGCAGATATGTTGACCCATCTGCTAAAAAACAAAACCGTTGAACAATTAAAGACAGTTTCACTTGATTTAAATGCGCTTGAAAAAGAAATTTTTAATATGACCCTGGATGAAATGCAGCAGGCCGACTCGCTTGTTTCTGGCGAAGTCATCCTGGATGGCATTACCAACGTGCTGGCTGAGCCGGAATTTGCCGGGTCAGAAGAAGCTCGCCGGGCTTTACGGGTACTGGAAGAAAAACCGCTTTTACAACATTTGCTCTCACAAACGATCTTGAATAATCCAACTGCAAGCGGTGTGCAGGTTTTGATCGGTGGGGAAGGCGCCTGGGATTCGCTCAGCCAGTGTTCGGTTGTGCTGGCGCGATATGGAACTCCAGGTCTGGCAACGGGAACGCTGGGTGTTTTAGGCCCGATGCGCATGCCATACGGACGGACAATCTCCATTGTGCGTTTTCTTTCAGGTCTGCTAAGCGACCTGGTGAATGATACGATGGTTGAATAAGCTGCTTATGCAGAGGTAAAAATGACTGAAGAAGAGAAAAGATCCATCGAAGAAGAGACGAATCCCACTTCCGCCGAAAAAGCAGAAGAATCACAGCCTCATAATAAGAAGGCTGAATCAGGAGCGCATAGCTCACATCGTGAGCACGAAGCGCTCAAAGAAGAGCTGGAAAAAGCCCACACCGAATGTAAAAGTAACCTGGACGGCTGGCAGCGCGAACGCGCTGAATTCTCAAATTACAAAAAACGCATCGACCGTGATAATGCCCAACTCAGCCAGACAATCACCGGTTCGGTGATCAAAAAGTATCTGGTCATTTTGGACGATCTGGAATTGGCGTTGAAGGCGAAACCAACCAATGAAGAAGGTGTCGCCTGGGCCAATGGCATCGAGTTGATCGCGCGTAAATTGCAATCCATTCTGGATTCTGAGGGCATCGAACGGATAAACCAGAACAAGGTTCCGTTTGACCCCAATTTGCATGAAGCCATCTCAAACGAAGAAGCCCCCGATTTTGCCTGCGGGGAAGTGATTGAAGTAGTCCGTCAAGGATACAAACTTGGCGACCGAATTTTGCGCCCTGCCATGGTGCGCGTAGCTCGATAATCTGGAGGAATTCATGGGAAAAATCATTGGTATAGACCTGGGTACAACGAACTCGGTCGTCGCAGTCATGACTGGTGGCGAACCAGTTGTCATTCCATCTGCTGAGGGGGAACGGCTTGTTCCTTCTGTGGTGGCGGTCAACAAAAATCACGAACGCGTAGTGGGCAGAACTGCCCGCAATCAGGCCATCGTGAACCCGGAGAACACAATCTTCTCCATTAAGCGTTTTATGGGCCGCAAATTCAGCGACCCGGAAGTGCAGCGAACCGTCGGCCGGGTGCCTTACAAGGTCACGGGTGCGGGTAACGGTGATGTGCGGGTGGTGATGGATGGCAAGGAATACAGTCCGCCCGAAGTCAGTGCCATGATCCTGGCCAAATTAAAGACCGATGCCGAAGCCTATCTGGGTGAAACCGTTACCCAGGCAGTCATCACGGTGCCGGCCTATTTCAACGATGCCCAGCGTAATGCCACCAAAGATGCCGGTCGAATTGCCGGTTTGGAAGTACTGCGCATCATTAATGAACCGACCGCTTCTTCCCTGGCCTATGGGTTGGATAAGAAAAAGAATGAAGTGATCGCTGTCTATGACCTGGGCGGCGGAACATTTGATATTTCTGTGTTGGATGTCGGCGAAGGCGTTTTCCAGGTGCGTTCCACCAATGGCGACACTTTCCTGGGCGGCGATGATTTTGATCAACGCATCATGGATTTCTTGATCGACGAATTCAAACGCACGAATGGCATCGATCTGCACGCAGATCGACAGGCACTGCAGCGCTTGCGCGAAGCTTCAGAAAAAGCCAAGATCGAGCTTTCTACCACGCAGCAAACTGAGATCAACCTGCCCTATATCACGGCAGATGCTACCGGCCCCAAGCACCTGGTCGTCACCCTCACCCGCTCTAAATTGGAGCAGTTGACCGGTGACCTGATCCAGCGCACGCTGGAGCCAATCCGCCATGCCCTTACTGACGCTGGCCTCAAAGCCGGTGATATTAATGAGGTGGTGCTGGTGGGCGGCATGATCCGCATGCCGGCTGTGCAGGAAGCAGTTAAAAAAGAATTCGGCAAAGAGCCTCACAAGGGCGGCAACCCGGACGAGGTCGTGGCAATCGGTGCGGCCATTCAGGGGGGCGTGCTCGGCGGCGAAGTGAAAGATATTTTGCTGCTGGACGTGACCCCGCTGACCCTTTCGGTCGAGACCTACGGCGGTATTTCCACTCCGATCATCGAGCGCAACACCACCAT
>PMIV01000218.1:7455-9759 GCA_003158355.1 Anaerolineaceae bacterium | reverse complement strand
CATCCATTCCACTTTTGAAAGCGGTACTTCCAATTTCACTGCCAATTCTTCATTGGTGGGAACGCGGCCCAAATCTTGTTCCATTTCGTGGGTTACTTTATACAGTTGGCGAATGCGGTCTACCATGTGGACGGGAACCCGGATGGTGCGACCCTGGTCAGCAATGGAGCGGGTGATGGTTTGCCTAATCCACCAGGTGGCATAAGTTGAGAAACGAAAACCACGATGGTAATCAAATTTTTCCACGGCTTTCATCAAGCCCAGGTTGCCTTCCTGTATCAGATCGAGGAAGGGAACGCCGCGGCCCATGTAGCGCTTGGCGACACTGACTACCAGGCGGGTATTGGCTTTGATCAAATGTTCACGGGCCTGTATGCCGTCATCAACGGCGACAAAAAGCTCCTGGCGGCGTTCTGCAGGAATATTTGGCTCAGTCGTGAGTTCCAAGTTGCATTTACGCCCATATTCAATGCGTTTGGCAATGCTCATCTCTTCTTCCACGCCGAGAAGAGGAACACGCGACATTTCTTTCAAATACAAACCGATGGTATCATCGCTGGAAACCGTTTCGAGGTTGGAAGCCGAATCAAAATCACTGCTGATTAGGCGGGAATCTGAATCGAGGAGGTCTAAATCTGAATCAGTGTCAAGTAGTTCCACGCCCTGGCGGCGTAAAGCCACCACAACTGCTTCGATGTGTTCGGCATCCTGAGCACCATCAGGGTAGAATTCCATCAAATCATCAGTAGTTAAATAACCTTGCACATCTGCTTTTTCCAGCAGCATGGTCAAGATTTCAGCGTTTCGCTTCCGCCTGCCAGGATTCGCCATGAGCGAACCTCCTTAGTGTTTTGAAAGCGTTCCGAGATCAAAAGCGTTTGGCTTTATTCTCCAACTTGAACGGTTAGCTATTCGATCTTTATCCGCGCCTGATGTTCACAAGTACTGAGGTTCAAATTTTCACCGCAAACCGTGCACAACCCCTGACAATCTGGTTTGCATAGAGGTTTAATCGGACATTCCAACATCAAATACTCGCGAACGACCGGGCCAAGATCAATATTGCCATCTTCGGGAACATAAAGGCCCGATTCGGTAAAATCAGCATTTTTATATCCGTAAACTTCGTTGAATGTGGTTTTTAACGCCAGGGTAAATGGTTCGAGACAACGCACACATTCAAATGAAGTGGTACCTTCAAAAATTCCCTCAACTAAGAGGCCTTGGGGAGTGCGAGAGATGTGTGCACTACCTGCAAATTGTTGAACATCAAAATCGGGAGGAAGGTGAAGTTCCGGGAACTCAAAATGGATATCACGGTAACTTCCAATGGGTTCATTGTGCAGGAAACCAACGTTAATTTTTAAGGGGTATCGTTGAATGGCCAAATGACTTTATCGGTAACAGAGATATAATTCTAATGACAAGATTATAGCATAGCGGCAAAACGAAGTCAACTTTTTACTATTTTTATCATATTTATCAGGAAAATTATGCAGATTTTAATTGCCACAAACAATGCCGGCAAGACTTCCGAATTACTGGCTTTGCTCAAAGGACTGCCGGCTGAGATCGTCACCCCGCGCGACCTGGGAATTGACCTGGATGTGGATGAAAGCGGTACTAATTATGCAGAAAATGCCAGCTTGAAAGCACAGGCTTTCGCGAAAGCGAGTGCATTGATCACGCTCTCGGATGATACGGGCCTGGAAGTGGACGCACTGAACGGCCGGCCGGGAGTCTATTCCGCCCGCTATGTGAATAAGCCAGATGCAACGGATGCCGACCGGCGAGCCAAACTGCTGCACGAACTGAAAGAATTTCCGCGGCCGTGGGAAGCGCATTTCCACTGCACGGTGGCTGTCGTTGCCCCGGATACGAGCCTGCGTTTGTTTGACGGTGCTGTTTATGGAGAAATTGTGCCAGAAGAAAGCGGGGAACACGGCTTTGGCTATGACCGCTTATTTTACATCGCAGAAATGGGCAAGACCCTGGCTGCCTGTGTAATGGAAGAAAAGAACCAGATCAGCCACCGGGCCAGGGCCGTGCAACAGGCACTGCCTTATTTGATCAGCCTGATCCAGGGCTAATTCAAGGAACTTTATTCAATTGATTTTAATTTTTGACCGATGCGGGCCGGGGTTCGTTGCCGAGCGCCTGCGCCTGGGCTTTGCGCCAGCGCGAGACACGCTCTGAGACTTCGCCTTCGTATCCCTGATCAGAGGGGTGATAGAAGGGTTTGCCCAACAAATTGGTAGGCAGGTATTGCTGGCCAGTGAAGTGCCCGGGGAAGAGATGGGGATA
>PMIV01000218.1:0-7450 GCA_003158355.1 Anaerolineaceae bacterium | reverse complement strand
ATGGGATAAATCCCTTCGGGCATACCAATGTATTCATAAGCATAGGCTGCTGCCGCCGCTACCTGGATCCCCTGCGGATCGGCCAGGCCAATATCTTCGCCTGAGAGCACGATGAGGCGACGCAGGATGAAACGCGGGTCTTCGCCTGCCAGGATCATCTTGGCCAGCCAGTAAAGAGCGGCATCGGGGTCAGAGCCGCGCACCGATTTGATGAAAGCGGAGATGGTGTCGTAATGGGCGTCGCCCATACGGTCGTAAAGCAAGACACGGCGCTGAATCGATTCCTGGGCAATATCCAGAGTAATGTGAATTGTGCCGTCCGCTTCGGGAGTGGTCGATTCCACGGCCAGTTCCACCGCGTTGAGCAAGTTGCGCGCATCTCCGCCGGCAACGGCTGCCAGATGGTGGCGGGCCTCTTCATCCATGATGACCTTGCGATCCCCATAGCCCATTTCTTTATCGGTAAGGGCGCGCTCAATAATAGTGAGCATATTGGCTTCGCTGAGTGGTTCCAGCAGAAAGATGCGCGAACGCGAAACCAGGGCCGGGATGACATCAAAGTAGGGGTTTTCTGTGGTCGCGCCGATAAGGGTGAGCATGCCGCTCTCCACATGGGGCAGCAGGGCATCTTGCTGAGCCTTGTTCCAGCGGTGTACTTCGTCTACGAAAAGAATGGTGCGTTTATGGTAAAGTTTGCGGCGTTCGGTGGCATCGGCGATGACCCGGCGCAGTTCAGCTACCCCCACCAGCACTGCTGAGATGCTCTCAAATTCAGCCTGGGTGTGGGCGGCGATGAGGCGCGCCAGGGTGGTCTTGCCGGTTCCGGGCGGCCCGGTGAAGATGATCGAAGAGAAAAGGCGGTCTGCCATAATGGCCCGGCGCAAGAGTTTGCCTTCGCCTATGATGTGCTCCTGCCCCACAAACTCATCCAGCGTGCGCGGGCGCAGCCGGGCTGCCAGAGGTGCCTGGCGGCTGAGGTCTTCCTGCATGGCATGATCGAAAAGGTCCATAGGCAAATTGTAGCATAAATTGCTTGATTTAGAACATATTTCCGATATGGACAATATATCCGATATGGACAGAAAACACGCAAGGGGAATTGGTGGGTGAAGCAACTGCTACGATATTCATCCAAAAGGCCATCTCCGGGGATATTAGCAGCCTTGCAAACAGATCAGTCATTTGGCTTCTAGGTGAAACTGATTAATGCTTCATTGTAAGACGCCGTTCTTTTGAACGGTCTGCATATTTTCTTGATTTATATAATTCAGCGCAACCGTCCCAGTGCACCGTACCCGAAAAAGGTTCGCTTTTTGCCAGTTCCTGTGTCCGGTTCGCTGTCTTTTTTTTAGATAGTCAAGTAAAATCCGTAATTGAATGAATAAAGGTTTTTTACCAACGTTTTAAATCCCACTCTTTTGAGAAACCGGTAAGCTTGGCATAAGGTTGCTGTATGCAAAAGGCCGACCTACTTATTCACACAAAGCTAAAATTACCTTTCACCCGTCCAGAACTAGTTCTGCGTCCACGGCTCCAGGAACAAATTACACAGGGACTGCGTGGCCCATTAACTCTGATTACTGCTCCTGCTGGTTTTGGCAAGACCACTCTGGTAGCATCTTGTGTTGTCAATTGTGGGTTACAAGTGGCTTGGCTGTCTCTGGATAAAAGCGACAATCAAACGGGGCGTTTCTTGTGCTATCTGGTCGCAGCTTTACAAGAGACTAACGAAGCAATCGGGTATGAAGCCGCGCAACAACTGGCGGCGTCACAGCTAACATCGGATGAAATGATTCTGACCAGTCTTGTCAATGATCTGGATAAAGTCAACTCAGATATCGCTCTGGTATTGGATGACTATCAATTAATCAGCAGCCAGGTGGTGCATGAGGATGTGTCTTTTTTGCTCAATCACTGTCCGAAGGCATTTCATCTGGTGCTTATTACCCGGTCAGACCCTCCACTTCCTTTATTTCGATTACGCGCGTGCGGCCAGGCGGTTGAACTCAGAGCCGCCGACCTACGTTTTACCGAATCGGAGGCAATACAGTTCCTGAACGATATTATGGGTCTCCGCCTGGATACCGGATCGGTCGCGGTACTTGAAGAACGCACGGAAGGCTGGATTGCCGGGCTGCAGATGGCTGCACTTTCCATGCGGGGGCGTGGGGATGTAGAAAACTTCATTCAGGAATTTGCGGGTACCAATCGTTTCATTATGGATTTTATGCTGGAGCAAGTACTTGCCCATGAGCCGGAAGATGTCCAGGCTTTTCTCCTCCAAACTGCGATTCTCAACCGACTTACCGGGTCACTTTGCGATGCGGTGACTTGTACGTCAGGAGGACAGGAGATGCTCGAGAGATTGGAGAAGCAGAACCTCTTTATTGTACCTTTGGACGACAATCGGCATTGGTATCGTTATCATCATCTCTTTGCTGATTTGTTGCGGGCAAGGCTTTATCAGTCAGGGTCTGATGGGGTCGCAAATCTTTTATCGCGCGCCGCGGTATGGAGTGAGCAGGATGGCCAGATTACCGAAGCGGTAGGTTATGCCCTTGCTGCCCAGAATTATGAACAGGCCAGTGGCCAGATTGCAAGATACTGGCAGCACACGATGAACGATGGTGAGATCGAAACTGTATGGTTTTGGTTGAATGCACTACCGGAGGATACGGTCAGAAAGAGCGCACCTCTCAGTACTGCTTATTGCTGGATATTATGGCTGACAGGCCAGATCGGTGCGATTGAGACACATCTAGTGGATGCAGAACGTGCCTTGAGCGAACGAGGGGTTTCGGAGGGAGTAGACAAGGATAATACAAATACAGACTATGCACGTCTTCCTGCAGAACTGGCGGCAATCCGTTCGTTCGTTGCTCGCTATCATGAGCAGTTTGAGGCGGCTATTGTACTTGCAGAACACGCTCTCAGTCTGATACCCGAGAATCTACCACCCAAAATCAACGCTGAACTACGCACGTTGTCCTTTCTGGCATTGGCGACAGCCTATGATGGTGCCGGAGACCTCAAGAAAGCAGTAAATGTTTACAACGAAACTATCCGGTGGAGCCGCCTCGGCACCAATGCTGTCGGAGTCGCCGGTATCACTTACCGGTTGATTGGAGCCCTGCGGTTGTTGGGAAATCTGCGTGCGGCGGATGCGGCCTGNNAGATGCTCTGGGGTATATGCAAGCAAAGGGCATGGCTCGCCTGCCAGCGGCCGGTATACTGCATATAGCGATGAGCGAGGTATTGGTAGAACGGAATGATCTAGCCGCCGCCGAGGCACACCTTTCACAGGGCATGGAGTTGGGAAAGTGGAGCGGACGCCTCGATGCAGCGAAGAATACAGCCAATGCGCTTTCCCGACTCAGACAAGCCCGGCATGACCTATGCGGGGCACTCGCGGCTGTTAAGGAAGCAGAAGCTGCGCTGATTGAACCGCTATTCCCCTTAGCGAAAGCCGAACTGCTCGCGCTTGAGGCCAGAATACTTGTCCGGCAGGGGTCTGTAAGCGAGGCTGCACAATGCGTTGAGGAAGCAGTCCACCTTTCAGGGCAGGATCGGGGGCAGACCGGGGAGATGGTGACCCTGGCTGCAGCCAGGGTGATGCTCGCTCAGAGCAAGACCGACGAAGCGATTGTCAACTTGACCCAACCCCTTGCCGCTGCCGATGAGAGTGGACGGTGGGGTATGGTAATCGAGCTGAGCATTCTCCGCAGCCTGATGCTGATTCGAAAGGGTAATTTCCGAGAAGCGGGGATTGATCTGGAACGCGCTCTCACCCTGGCCGAACACGATGGTTTTGTGCGGGTTTTCTTGGAAGAAGGCCAGCCCATGCAGATATTGATCGCTCAATGGCTGGCTCACGCCAAGTCCGGTCCCATACGGGATTATGCCATCCAACTATTTTCCCAATTTGATGCCGAACCGAATGCGGTTTCAACAGTACCAGCAAAAGATTCTCCGAACGATCATCTAGCCGAACCCTTAAGCCAACGGGAACTGGAAGTTCTATCCCTCATGGCTCTGGGCAGAACTAACCTGGAGATTGCTCAGCTGCTTTTCGTAGCCAGAGGCACTATTAAAGCCCATGCGGCCAGTATCTTTAGAAAGCTTGATGCTGCCAATCGGACTGAAGCAGTTGCTCGCGCCCGCCAGTTGGGTATCCTTCCCTAACCCCCCTTCATTCTGAAAATAACCCCTATAAATAACCCCTATTTACTCCATTGGGTAGATGCGGACTTTCTTCCCGCGCGCTAAATTATAGTCAGTTACTTTTCAGGAGGACTGAAGTGCCGGAATATTACGAAATCAAAGTCAATGGGTACTTGGATCCACGCTGGTCGGAGTGGTTTTTAGGCTTGACACTGACACATTTGGAAGCGGATGAGACCCTTCTTTATGGTCAGGTGGCAGACCAGGCCGCACTATACGGGTTACTCGAACGCATTCGCGATCTTAATCTGACTCTGGTCTCTATTACCGGCGGCAACCCTCCTACCCATAATTCAGATAAAGAAAGATAGGAGAAATATATGAATTCTGTATTTGCTGGTTCTAATGTACTTGTACGGGGAATTATCCTTTTTTTGCTCCTTGGCACCGTGATCGGTTTTGTCTACTGGGGAACTACCCGGAGCGGTAAAATCCTAACCGAAAACCTAGTGGAGCCTCTCAATGGGATAACGAACGCTAAGGTTAATCTCAACACGAGAGAAGGTAACCTCACTATTGATCCGTTACCTGCCGGAGATCAAATACTGGCACGCGGCACACTGCAATATTCCGAGAAGCAAGGTTTACCCACTCAGACTCTGGATTCAAGTAGTAGCCAAGCTGCCTTCTCGGTGAAGGGAAACAATAACGGACAACACTCGTTCCGGTTGCCATGGGTGACGAAAAATGAAGCAATTGAGTGGCAAATCTACCTCAACCCGGCGGTCTTTTCTGATATCACTGCTCATAGCGGAGGCGGCAATGTCAATCTTGACCTTACTGGTATGGTGGTGACCAACGTGTGGACCGATACCGGCGGGGGCAACATCGATGTGATTCTGCCTGATAACACGGCTAATCTGAGCGTGACTGCCAAAACAGGCGCAGGCAATGTCACTATCGAGATCGGTAACGGCATCACAGGCATAAGCAGCATCAACGCAACCAGTGGAGCGGGTAAGGTGATTATCCACGCGCCAGCAGGGATTGCCACCAAGATTCACGCCACCAGCGGAATGGGTAAAGTAACCCTGAACCCACGGTTCGTCAAAATAGATAGCAACACGTACCAATCACCCGACTACGAAAGTGCTGTCAATAAGATCGAGATCACGATCAACAGTGGTGCAGGAGATGTGACCGTCACCATAAGGTAGAGCAGGCAATACTAGGAAAGCTTACTACTTCGGGCGGATTGGCCGGTGCAGGATTCAGTGCCGATCAATCCGCCCCGCATTTCGAAAAGGAATAATTATTACCTTTCTGAGCACAGTAATTGTTCTTTACCAATCGAATTTAATGCAATAAACCCGTGAAAGATTCTCCCGGCTTAGATACGAATGAAGAGTTGGGATCACAACCACAAGCCTTCAAAAGGCGCAAAAGGTTTAATAATTCTTTTGAGATTTCTGCTAAAGATCGGATGGACACCCATCTTATGTATGAATTCATTTAGTCTCCGTACCAATTCGCTGGATGACCTATAGGTATACCCAAGGATTGAAAATCATGCCTATAAAAAACTTTGAATTATGGAAAATGTGGTTAAAATAGGAAAACATTCTCTTCGAAATGAGGGTGAATTATGAACCAAGATCCATTTTGTTCATTTTTGATCCGTGCCAAACAGCATACTTATGCATCTGGTCAGGGATACACGACCTCGTCGCGTCCCAATTCTCATGATCTGAGCTACACAGAAGGGAATCTTACCTATATCGATACTTATCTGGGCGGCTTCCATTTCATTGGCGAAGAAGCGGTCTGGAAAAGCGATGTTCCCATCTGGGGAATGAATTACTACGGTAAAATGTTGGTAGACGAGGTTCCGCAGGGCTTCGGAGAATTTCTCAAAGAGGCGCTATTGCAGTCGCCTGCAGAGGCACCTTACCGCGGACCCGGGCAGCATCGTTCGGATTCATTTGTGTACCATTGCGAATGGAAAGGCAGCCTGGAGCGATTCGAGGGATGGGAAGAGATTATGTATCAAGATGCCTCGATCTACCGATTGGTCTTTCATGGCGGAGAGATCCGCGATTAAAAGGAGGAAATTATTATGAGCTCTATTCCGTTATATCAAGTCGATGCGTTCAGCGACCAGCCTTTTAGAGGCAACCCGGCCGGGGTATGCCTGCTGCCGGAAGCTCAGCCGGAAAGCTGGATGCAAGCCGTTGCCGCCGAGATGAACCTTTCGGAGACCGCTTTTCTGGTGAAAAACGGCGCTGATTTTGACCTGCGCTGGTTCACTCCAAAAACAGAAGTAGATCTTTGCGGCCATGCCACTCTGGCTTCTGCTCATATTCTCTTCGAGACAGAAACCGTCGCGACAGATGCAACCATCCGCTTTCATTCACTCTCGGGGCTGTTGACCGCGACGAAACAGCAAGATTGGATCGAATTAAATTTTCCGGTTCGAAAAATCACACTGATCGGGGAGGTCGAAGGTGCAACGGATGCCGCAGGCAGCGTTCCCGATGAAACTTACGAAAGTGCGGGAAATCTGCTGTATGTTTACAAAGAGGAAGCTATTATCCGCAGCATGACCCCCGACTTTTCTGCTCTGGCGAAAACCGGTTATCACGGCTTGATCGTTACTGCTCCGGCCAGCACCCCTCCATTTGATTTTGTGTCGCGCTTCTTTGCCCCCAATCTTGGTGTTAATGAAGACCCGGTCACCGGCTCGGCGCACTGCACGTTGGCTCCCTTCTGGCAAGAAAGGCTGCACAAGAACCAGATGTTGGCCTATCAATGTTCGGTACGTGGCGGCATCCTTAAAGTGCGCGTCAGCGCGGAACGGGTGTATATCAGCGGGCAGGCGCTAACAGTTTTCGCTACGGCACTTAACAATTGAAGCCGTGCAATGATCGGCTGGGTTAAACTCCTTATTGACAAATGAGGATTAATGCCAATTCCCGATAAAGTCCGTGCCATCAACAAACGGTTTGCCGCCCCAATCTACAGTGGTTTATCTTGAAAAAGTAGTGGATCTGGGATTTTTTTGATGATAAAAATCCAAATTCAGGCTAATCTGAAAGATAGAACACATTATCCTTGACGTAAAGCCGTGGATTTGATATAAACTAACGGCTTGTTGGGTTCGGGTTTTTCAACAAGAAGCCGAAAGCCTTGCCTTCACTAGATAGCTTTGGTATAATTTGGCACGCTATTTTGAATCTTAAAAATCTATCCGCCGACATAGCTCAATCGGTAGAGCAACCGCCTTGTAAGT
>PMIV01000174.1:6728-12380 GCA_003158355.1 Anaerolineaceae bacterium | reverse complement strand
AAGAATCGAGAGGCGTGTGAGATGGGTGTCTGTGTTTTTATCCACAGCCGATAAAGTATATCATAGAAATCTTAAGATTGCGAAAAAAATATTGCTTTTTGAGATACAAAATGTGAGAAATTTTAAAAAATTGATGTGTTTTTGTCAATTTATTGTTCCAATTCATGTCTCTACTATTTTATTAAATCTAGCAGCCAAGCATTTTCCAGTTGATTGAGTTGCAGGCCGTATACCCCGTAAAAATCGGGCGAGTGAATATTGTGTGATTGGCTGATGGATTGGGACAGCTTCTCGTCATACAAAACCGACAAACGCTCCATCCCATAGGTCCGGATCAGATAATCAATAAATGAGGCAAATTCAGTAAGCAATATGTCACGGTTACGAATGCAATCCGCTGATTTTTCATATGCTTTTTGCATATCAAGATTTTGGAAAAGGGGCAAATAAGATTGGTTGGAAATGAACTTGCGTACTGATACGTCGAACGGGTTGTTTTTCCATGCCTGCCAATAATCGCGGGCAATCCAGGTTGCCATACCTTCATTCAATGCAACACTGTGTAAATTTGGATACATTTGATGGATGAAAACATGGCCCAGCTCATGGGAAAGGGTTGCTAAAATTTGTTCCTGACTGGTCTTTTGATCTGCGTAGATGAGAATGGTCGGGACTTCGTCAAAGACCGTTGTGCCGCGTGGAGAACAATTCCCGGTTTGAGGAGGTAAAAACACGATCAAGGTTTTTTGCTCGAGTTCGGTGCGCATTCGTGAACTATCGTACGCATATATTTTTTCAGATGCCTGCTGCCACCACTGCGCATCGACCGGCAAATAATCATTTTGTTCGAATAACGCAAAGTGCTCGCTGGTGATTTTGGCTGGACCGGTTTTAGAAAGGGCTGCCAGATCGGTCATTTCACTGTGCTTGTTGAACAATTGACCCCAAAGTGATTGAAAAACAGATGCCCGTTGATAGGTTTGGGTTGGAAGGAAGAAAGGGGTGGGGGTGGCAGAAAACGAAACAAAGGAGATCGGCACGGGTGTGGACTCCTGATTACTTGCTAGCCTAATCCCAAAAAAGATCGCCGCTGCCAGCAAAAGGATCGAAAAAGAGGTTATATAAATGACGATTTGTTTCCTTCTCATAAAGGTCTTTTAGAAAAATATTCCCTTTTGTATTATAGAACTTTATGGAGCGAGTTCATACTTGCCTGTAAAAGGCCGATCTGAAAGAGGGCAGTAAAGTGTATGTATAATAATTCTAGCGATTAATTACAGGGAGAGGTATGCATATTTTAGTGACCAATGATGACGGCGTGTTCGCTCCGGGGCTGCTGGCGCTGGTGCAGGCGCTGCGCGCACTGGGCAAAGTCTCTGTGCTTGCTCCTGATCATAATTGGAGCGCTTCGGGTCATGTGAAGACACTCACGCGTCCGTTGCGCGCCAATGCTGTGGAACTGGCAGATGGCTCACCGGCGATCGCCAGCGACGGTGCCCCTTCGGACTGCGTGGCTTTGGCCATAATGGGGGTCGTCGCCGGGCCGATCGACCTGGTGGTCGCGGGCATCAACCCTAATGCCAACCTCGGGCACGACCTTACCTACTCCGGAACGGTCACTGCTGCCATGGAAGCGGTCATTTTGGGGATCCCGGCCATTGCGGTCTCGCTGGATGCGCCGGAAAATCACAACGGGCCGTTGGATTATTCAGCGGCTGCCAGTACGGCGCGTAGGGTGGCGCTGGCCTTGATGGAACGGCAATTACCGCCGTTCGTTTTGCTCAATGTGAACATTCCTTATTTCAATGAAGATCAATTGAAAGGCATTCGCATTTCCCGCCAGGGGTTGCGAATTTACCGCGATGAATTGGTGCGGCGCGAAGATCCGCGCGGCCGGCCTTATTACTGGATCGGCGGCCAGGCGCCCACCGGGGTGGCAGAGAGCGGTACTGATTTTGGTGATCTGGCCGAGGGGTACGTCTCGGTCACGCCTATCCAGCTTGATCTGACGGCGTATTCCTTGATCGATTCGTTAAAAACCTGGGACTGGCCGGAGTGATAAAAGACATAAATTTGTCTGACAATTTTCGATTGACTTTTCTCTTTTTAAGTTATAAATTGAATACAGCAAGCGGATACACGATTGTAATGCATGAAAATTATCTTTATACAAAAGGAGAATTAAGATGCAGTCAACAACCGTCAAAGACTGGATGAAAGATCTGGTTGTCTTTATTAAGCCGAATGCTTCAGTAAAAGAAGGTCTGGCAACCATGCGTCATCGTTATGCCGACAGCTTAATCGTTGAAAAGACCGATACGACCACGTATGGGATTGTTACTGCGATCGATGTCAGCGATAAAATTGTTGCCCAGGGGAAAAACCCGGCGGAAACAAAGGTTAGTGAGATCATGGTTTCTCCGTTGATCACTGTTTCAGAAGGCATGCTCATCGGTGAATGCGCGGTTTTAATGCGGCAGCATCATATTCATCACCTGCCTGTTGCCGACACCAAAGGGAATATCATTGGCATGATCTCTGCAGGCGATTTTTTGGTCGTCGCCGAGGCCATGGGGACAAATTTCAAAGAGCGCAGTTTACACTAATTCAACCGTTGATATTTTCAGACCCCGATCACTGAACGGGGTCTGACTTTTTGATGTGGAATTGTCTTGACTGTTTTCGAAAAAGCAGTCCAGCGCATGGGTTATAATTCCGTTTGATGGTAAACAAAAATAGAGTTTTTATTGCTTTCATATTGATCCTGCTGGTTACCTTTTTTGTTCCTCAAAAAACCGTGGTAGCAGGGAGTTCGCTCTCCGCGGGTGAGATCCTTGGTACAGTGAACGGCATACGCGCCAGCTACGGCTTATCTGCCATGACCGAAAGCTCGGCTTTGGATTACTGCGCCCAGTGGACTGCTGAGACGATGGCGAATATGGAGGCAAACGCCCATCTTTCCTATTTAGGTTATACATCTCCGAAGGTGCGCTGCGCGGGNNGTTGGTATCGCAACAGATGCCAAAGGAAATACTTATTACGTTCTTGAAGCAGGCGGCAGCGGATCTGGTTCGTCAAGTTCTGGTACATCCACTACTGGCACAACCGGGACTTCCGGTACCACGACCGGCACTACCACCGATTACAGCCAGTACATGACTCCTGTGAAGGTTGCTACACCGGATGCTACCGGGCTGGTTTCGCACAAGGTCCAGTATGGACAAGCGTTGATCACGATTGCCACAGCCTACGGGGTCACCGTGAATGAACTTAAAAAACTGAATTCATTGACATCTGCTGACTTGATCTATGAAGGTCAAGACCTCAAGATCAAGCAGGTAGCACCACCGACTCCAGCGCCGACCGTGCTTGCCACCGAGACGCCGCAGGATACACCTTCTGTGCTGATCGCCGATGCCTCACCGACCGCGGTTTCTTTGACCGTGCGTACGCCAACAGCTCAAGCGTCAACGGCTCAAGTGACACCCACATTCGACCGACAAACCGCAGGCCTGCTGATGGTGATCTTTAGCTTTCTTGGCTTGGCCGCGGTCGCATTCTTCGTTTTTCGCAAACCACCGCAGGGATAATGCTCAAAAATTTATTAGGAACCTGGCTGCATCGGGTATAATTACTCATCTATGCGTCAAAAAATTATTCACTTCCTTTTGATAATCACACTGTTTTTTGCCTCGCTGGCAATTCCTCAAAAAACGGCTCAGGCACAGAGCTCGGTAACAGCAGCAGACATGATCTCTCTTGTCAATGGCTGGCGCACTGGCACGTACAGCTTACCGGCGCTGGTCGAGAACAATTTTCTCGATACCTGTGCCCAGACGACTGCCTCCGAAATGGCGTCCATCCAGGCAAAAACGCATCTGGGTTTAGTAGGGTACCCCGATGCCAAAACGCGCTGCGCTCAACTTGGGTTTGGCAACGGCAAGATCGTGCATGTGACCGAAAATATTGCCTACGATACTGCCATGACCATGACTAAATTGATCGATTACTGGGCGGATGCCGACCATTATCTGCCGGCCTCTGATGCGCAATATCTCTACGTTGGCGCGGCAGTGGCTTCGGCCAATGGCGAAACGTACTACGTCCTCGAGGCGGGTACTATTGACGGCGAAACGGCAGCCTCCAGTTCAGGCACTACTTCTTCCACCACAGGGGCGGTTGCCACCCCGGTACCCACAAGTTCCGACGGCTTCGTCAACCCGGTCGTTGTCTCAACTCCAAGCTCGAATGGCATGATCTATCATGTTGTTAAATCCGGTGAGGTCCTGTTTAATATTGCCCTGGCTTATGGCATTACTCTTGATTATCTAAAACAAGAGAATAAATTGACAACGGATCAGGTTAATGCGGGTACGATCTTGACGATCAAATCAGCACCCACTCCCACAGTAACCTCAACATTTACGCTCACTCCGGTCTACCCCACGCGCACCCCCACACTCACTCCGCAGCCGCAGACGCCAACCCCAGCGCCGACATCCACACCGACGCCCAAGCCTTCGTTGATAGAGAAAGTGAATTCTGTAGATCGGCCCAGCCTGGGTCTGGTACTGGCAATTCTAAGCGCTCTGGGCCTGGCAGCAGTCGTTTACTTTGGTTTTATCAGGTCGGGCAATCCGCAGCCAGTGCCCCCGGCACCTGTCAAACCATTGCAGCCGGAAGTGAAACAGCCGGAACCAGTGGTAAAAAAGAAAACCACCCGGAAGAAAAAAGAAGAATAAACACAGAGACACCTCATTATTTTGAGGTGTCTCTTTTTAGTTGTTTTTGAACCTTTTTACCCGCAACGTTCTATTTTGGTTCGCGCATCATGCACCAAATAGGCACATCAGACTTTGGGATCGTGTTTGAACCTACCAACTGGAAATCCATTCGCCGATAATAGTCAACATTTCTCACGTCATGAGTTTCCAGATAGATCGGCATTTTCTCGATGTCCGCTTTTTCAACAACCGGCTGCAGCAGCGCGGTACCGACCCCTTGTTTTTTATAGACGGGATCCACAACCAGGCCCCACAGGTAAACATGCGGAATACCGTTCATATGCATTTCGTGTTGGGAAGCAACAAAATCTTCACAGGCCTGCGAGCGAATAAAGTCAGATAGCCCTAATACAAAAGGCGCCGGAGCAAAACCATTCTGCATATACTCCCACTGCGAAATTTTTGTATGGCCGGGAGGCAAAGTAAAAATTACCCCGGTGACTTCAGGGTTCGTGTAGACTTCACCGTAGTGCATCGCACAATTCAGCACTTTGCCCAGATACCAGGGCAGAACCTGTTTTCGTCTTTCTGGGTCAGGAAAATATAGATCGAACATTGGATAATTAAAAAATGCCGCGACCAAAACATCAATGGCTTTTTGTTTTTGCTTGAGGGCTAATTTGGTGATCTCCATGACAAACTCCTGTATATCTTCTGTTGTGATTAATTGAAGCTGATGCAAGAATATCGTTAACCATTCATGCACGCATTGCCCAAAAGTCATATTCAGCAGAAGCCGTCAGACATATTTAAAACCAAAAGCCTAAAACTAGAAACCCGGAAACTTTAAAGTTTCCGGGTTTCTGCACTTTGCACTTCAAATGCTGAAATCTTCGCCGAACCAGACGCCGTGTTCTGGCGGATGGAT
>PMIV01000174.1:0-6698 GCA_003158355.1 Anaerolineaceae bacterium | reverse complement strand
ACCACCACCTGACCCGGAACGCCCACCACAACGGAATCAGGCGGCACCGACTTCACCACCACGGCGTTGGAGCCAATGCGGCTATTGGCGCCGATGACGATGTTGCCGAGCACTTTGGCGCCTGCGCCGACCACCACGCCGTCTTCCAGGGTGGGGTGGCGTTTTCCTTTCTCCAGGCTCACTCCGCCCAGGGTTACCCCGTGATACACAGTGACGTTGTGGCCGATTATGGCGGTTTCACCGATGACAACCCCCATGCCGTGATCGATGAAGAATCCGCTGCCGATTTGAGCTCCGGGATGAATTTCAACGCCAGTCATAAAACGGGTGATCGTAGAGAGCCATCTGGCCCAGGTCTTAAGACCGTGCACCCAGTACCAGTGTTCGATGCGGTGTGCCCAGATGGCATGCAGCCCCGGGTAGGTGAGCAGTACCTCAAAAGTGGAGCGGGCTGCCGGGTCACGTTCCAGCACCGATCGAACATCTTCTCTAACTGTTTTGATAAATGACATTTTTTATTCCTTAAATATTTTTGGTTCACCCGAAGCTGAGTTAATAGCGGGTAGTATTTTCTGTAATAAAGCGGGAGAATTAATCTGCCAGGTTGGCGTAGAGTGCAGTGCTCAAGTAGCGCTCGCCAAAATCCGGAATGATGACCACGATCAACTTTCCTTTATTCTCCGGGCGGGCAGAGACCTGTAACGCGGCCCAGGTGGCCGCTCCTGCAGAGATGCCTACCAGTAGGCCTTCTTGTTTGGCCAGGGCGCGGGCAGTATCCAGGGCATCATCGTTCTTGACGCGAACGATCTCATCATAAATTTTTACATTCAATACATCCGGCACAAACCCGGCGCCGATGCCCTGAATGGCATGTGGACCTTTGACGCCGCCCGAAAGTACTGGAGAAGCATCCGGTTCAACCGCCACCACTTTAACTGAGGGTCGGCGCGATTTAAGAACCTCGCCAATGCCGGTGAGAGTGCCGCCTGTGCCTACACCGGCCACCAAAAAGTCGACAGTACCGTCAGTATCGCGCCAGATCTCTTCCGCGGTGGTGCGGCGGTGAATTTCGGGGTTAGCCGGGTTGGTGAATTGCTGCGGAATATAGTAGCGTTTATCTGCAGCCGCCAGCTCTTGGGCTTTGCGGATGGCTCCAGGCATGCCTTCGCTGCCAGGGGTGAGGATCAGTTCAGCGCCATAGGCGCGCAGGAGCATACGTCGTTCTTTGCTCATGGTATCGGGCATCACCAGGGCGCTTTTATATCCGCGGGCAGCGGCCACAAATGCCAGGGCAATGCCGGTATTTCCGCTGGTTGGCTCAAGAATAATGGTGTCTGCATGGATCAATCCGGCCTTTTCGGCGGCGTCGATCATGGCCACGCCAATACGGTCTTTTACCGAGTGNNGGAGTGTTGCCAACCAGTTCAGTGATATCATGTGCAATTTTCATTTCGAGAATCCTTTATTAAATAGAAAAACGGTCAACTTAAACGAAAAGCGGCTTCGACACGCTGGACACAATTGACTGTGCGGGGTTGTCTACTGCCGCCCGAAAGCTGACCGTTGAAAAAACTTTCAAAGTATCAGGCGGAAGTTAGAACCATCCCCGCCCCGTACACAAGCAATTTTGATTCATTTTTACTCCCATTTTTATCATTAAACTGATAAATATTATCCGTATTATATGCGATTAAACTCGAAAGTCAAGGGACTTAACCCAATTTTGCAACTTCTACGACGCACAAGCGTATATTGAATATCAAATATGAGATGTTTAGTGAGGTTTTTATGAATAAAGGTCAACGTTCAAGTCTTACCCTGGGTGTCATTCTGGTGGTTTTGGGTGCAATTTTCATCGCGGCGAATATGGTTCCTTCACTGCGGGTTCTGCTCGACCAGGCAAATACCTGGCCGATGATCATCGAAGCAGTGGCGATTGGTCTTTTGTTATTGGGTCTGGTCATTGGTGTGCCCGACATGGCCGTGCCTGCGGTAATCGTGGGCGGCATTGGCGGCATTCTCTGGTGGCAGAACGCCACCGGCAACTGGAGCAGTTGGGCTTATATGTGGGCGCTGATCCCTGGTTTTTCGGGGTTGGGTATGCTCTTTGCCAAAGCGTTGGGCGGAAATGAACGCTACAACGCGGGCAGCGCCTTGAGCACCATTGGTACAAGTCTGGTTTTGTTTGTCGTTTTTGGAGCATTTTTTGGGGGTTTCTCATGGATGGGTCCGTACTGGCCTTTGCTGCTCATCGCAGCAGGCTTATTGATCGGCATCCGCTCCTTTATTCGTCGTAAGAATTAGTTTTGATCATTCTAAATGAGGAAAAAAACATATGAAAAGAAGTAGTATTTTCTGGGGATCGATCATTGTACTGTTAGGCGCGGTGTTATTGGCGAATAATTTAAAAATTGTTTCTGTAAATCTCTGGTCATTCTTCTGGCCGATGCTGGTGATCTTGCTGGGGGTCTGGTTCCTGCTGGTTCCCAACTGGAAAAAGAAAAGTGTCGACACGATTCAATCCACCATTCCGTTACAGGAAACGACTTCAGCCGAGGTAACTTTCCATCACGGCGCCGGGCGCCTGGAAGTGAATGGCAGTGCACGTCCGGGTGAGTTGATCAATGGTTGGTTTACCGGCGGGGTCACCTCCGAAATTCACCGTAATGCGGGTTTTACCGCACTAAAATTACAAACCCCGGCTGATTTTGCTTTTGATGGCCCCTGGCCAACGGGTTCCCATGGTTATGAGTGGGTGGTCGGGTTGACCCCTGAAGTACCTTTGAAACTTATTTTCAAGACCGGAGCCAGTGAGTCGATCTTTGATCTTTCTGGTCTAAAGGTCACCGGACTGACTGTGGATACCGGCGCAAGCTCCACCGAGATCACCCTGCCGGCAAATGCCGGGCTTACCACTGCCGAGATAAAATCCGGAGTGGCTTCCGTGAAAATTCATGTCCCTGCCGGAGTGGGTGCGCGCATCCACGTGCAAAGTGGTCTTTCTGGGTTGAATATCGATACGTCCCGTTTTGTTCGGGATGGAGAGTATTATATTTCGAACGATTTTGGTACCGCTGTCAACAAAATTGAGCTTTCAGTTGAGATGGGTGTCGGATCGGTGGAAATTAATTAATGGAGGGTAAGATGAATACTTCAACAAAACGCATCTTCTTTGGTGCAGCACTGATATTGTTAGGCGCCTTATTCCTGGTACAACAGTTTCTGCATTTGCAATTTCATGTCGGCGCAGTCATTGTTGCCATGGTGTTTGCATTAGCTGGACTGGCTTTCTTGTATGTTTTGGCCGGCAAACGCGAGAATTGGTGGGCGGCCATCCCGGGGATGGTATTGCTGGGATTGAGCGCTCTGATCGCTTCAAGCGAATTCTTCCCTGACTTTGCCAGAATTTACGGTGGCAGCCTCTTCTTAGGGTTTATCGGTCTGGCTTTTCTGGTGGTCTTGCTCATCGAACATGAGAACTGGTGGGCGGTCATCCCGGCGGGTGTACTTTTTACCCTGGCTTTTGTGGCAGGTGTTGCTAAATTCGTAAACGGTTTTGCTTCAGGATCATTTTTCTTCCTGGGCATCGGTTTGACCTTTGCGATCGTTGGTCTGATGCCGGTTGGCCGCGCCGAAAAATGGCCCTGGATTCCGGCGGGAATTTGTCTGGTAATGGGCACTTTACTGATGATTGGTTCAGGAACTTTGCTCAATTCCGTGTACGGCATTATTTGGCCTGTTATTCTTGTACTCAGCGGTGGTTATCTCATCGTACGTTCTTTACTCCCGAAAAAATCTTAGGCAGGTGTTCAATGCAAAACCGTATGTATCGCAGTACTTCAGATAAAATGCTCGGAGGGGTTTGCGCAGGGCTGGGAAAATATCTGCGTGTAGATGTAACGATTGTTCGTTTGTTCTTTGTGGTGCTAACCATGGTCGGCGGGTTTGGCCCGATCCTTTACTTCATCCTGTGGATTGTCATTCCCCCTGAAGGGCACGTAGAGCCCAGCGGTCAGTCGGAACATTTGGACGGGGTTGAGTTGAAAGAACGCGCTGGCATGGTTCGCGATGATTTCGTGAGTGCAGTCAGTTCTCCAAACCAGAATACGGCTCGTTTTATTGGTATCGCGTTGGTGCTATTGGGTGGTTTTCTTGTTTTGAAACAGCTCAATGTCACCTGGTTGTACTGGTTGAATAGCGGCGTGATCTGGGCTGCTCTGATCTTGCTGGCCGGTGTAGCGCTGTTAGTAAGGGGTTCTCGTGGAGAATAATCAGATGGATGATTCACGCAGACCGCACGGCATTTTCTTTCCGATCTTACTGGTGGTCGTAGGCATATTTTTTCTGTTAGCCAATCTGGGGATTATCCAGAACACCGTCGGAGGAATTCTGATCACTTATTGGCCGCTGATCTTTGTCATTGGCGGGCTGGATGGGTTGTACCGGAGCGAAGGCTGGGTGGGCCCGCTGGTAGGGATAGGCCTGGGCACGATCCTACTGCTGGGGAATTTGCACTATTTGCAGTGGGGCAGTCTGGATCTGCTGCTGCGCCTTTGGCCGATCTTGCTGGTAGCCTGGGGTCTGGATATCGCTTTTGGTCATAACCATTCCGTCTGGAGCACCCTGGTGCGGGTGGGTCTGGGTTTATTACTGGTAGTCGGCATTATTTGGATTGCAATCGCCTCTCCCTTTGGTGGGGGAGTGAAAACAGTGGCTTTTACGCAGGCGCTGGACGGAGCCAAACAATCTTCTTTGAATTTCTCTGTGGCAGCCGGTGAACTGACACTTTCGGGTGGTGCGGAAGACAACACTCTGGTGAAGGGAACCATTGGGCTGCCCAAAGATACCAATTTGACCCCTGATTATCAGGCCCCCACAGACGGCAGCAGCAGTTACACGCTCGAAGGAGCAGGAGTAGTGCTCATTCCGATGGGTACCTCCATCCCCTGGAATCTGAAAGTGAACTCAGTGATCCCCATCGAGTTAACATCACGCCTGGGAGCGGGGAACATGGTTCTCGATCTTTCAGGTGTCAAAATCAGCGATTTTGACAGTGAACTGGCGGTTGGACGAAGCGTGATCACTTTACCCAGAAAGAGAAGTGCTACCGGCAAGGTTCAGGTGGCCGTTGGCGAATTGGTGATACGAGTTCCCAAAGGCACCCATGTGATCATCCATTCCAGTATCGGCGCAGCTACCCGGCTGCTGCCGGCCGGATACACAGAAACCAACGGGTTGATCCAATCCAACGCTGGCGGTGATGATGTGGTCGAGTTCACGGCGAACGTGGCGGTGGGCAGCCTGGTCATCCAGGAAATCTCCTGAACGATCTAAAAAGGATTAACGAGAACGAGGACGAGCAATATTCGTCCTCGTTCTTTATTTGGGGAACTATATTGGGTAAATTTCGTCTACAATGTATAAGTACATATAAAAGGAGTTTTAAATGAAACAAAAATTTTGGGTAATTTTATCAAGTTTATTGGTAGTTGCATTACTGGCAGCCTGTTCAAGCACTCCCGCAACCACAGTCGCGACGGCCGCGCCTGTACGCACCCTCTCTGCCAACGGAAATGGCCAGGTTTACATCACCCCGGATATCGCTTATATCAATGTAGGCATCCATACTGAAGCGAATGATGTTTCCACTGCATTAAACGACAATAGCACCCAAGCTCAGAAAATAACGGATACTCTGACCGGGTTAAGTGTCGATAAAAAAGATATTCAAACCACCAGCTTTAACGTTTACCCCATGACCACTTATGCTACTGACGGCTCGGTTTCACGTAAATACTTTGCCGTAGATAATTCAGTGTATGTTACCGTACGCGATCTGAGCGCTCTGGGCAAGTTACTCGATGCAGTTGTCAAATCCGGTGCCAATACCATCAACGGAATTACGTTTGATGTGCAGAACAAAGATGCCGCCATGGCTCAAGCTCGCGACCTGGCAATTCAAAATGCCAAAACCGAAGCTGAATCCATTGCCAAGTCTGCCGGAGTGACCCTTGGAGATCTGCAAACCATCAGTGTTTCCACTTCTGGAACACCCAATACAGTTTATGATGCGAAGGCTTTGGGTGGTGGTACCAGTGCGAGCGTACCTGTTTCTGCCGGACAGTTAGAGATCTCGGTGGATGCAGCACTGACTTACTCTATAAAATAATTTATTCTGGAAAATAAAGAGATCATCCTGACAGGTTTTTCATCCCTGTCAGGATTTTTTTATGATATTGGATCGAACTGGTGAGACTAATAGAGCAGAAAATCAGTTTTCTGTCATCTGTATTCTCTGCTAACCGGTGAGGGAAAAAGATAAAAATGGTAGATTATTTTAGAAGCATCAGAATGTAAAAGCCAATGGGAAGTGCCCAGAGTGAGGAATCAATACGGTCCAAAATTCCTCCGTGCCCGGGCAGAATATGACTGACATCTTTAATGTTAAATGAGCGTTTTAACATGCTTTCGGCAAAGTCACCCAACGGGGTAAAGACTGCCAGCACAGCTCCAACGATGAGGCCATGAATCGGATTGAGCGTTGGAAAAAAGTGGACACATAAGAGGCAGGCCAGCCAGGTGGTCACGGCTGCAACCACGACCCCTCCAAAATAGCCCTCCCATGATTTTTTAGGGCTGAGTGCAAGGGAGATCTTGTGTTTGCCGAACAGGCTGCCAAAAAGGTAAGCTCCTGTATC
>PMIV01000197.1 GCA_003158355.1 Anaerolineaceae bacterium | reverse complement strand
GGATTAGGAGGGCAGTTCCAGGTTACCTTCGGGTTTCGGGTATGTCATTGCTGCCATCTGTTTGTAAAGGTCCCAGCGGACTTTGGCGTTGGATTCGGCTTCTGTCATCAATTCTTCGGCACGAGCTTCATCTGCCTTGACCAATTGCTGGTAGCGGTTTTCTTTGTAGGCATAATCTTTCACGCTGATGGTGGGTTCTTTGCTGTCCAGCATTAATGGATTCTTGCCTTCAACGAGGTTGGCCGGGTTGTAACGATACAGCGGCCAGACGCCGGATTGAACGGCGGCTTTTTGCTGCAGCAGACCATGTTTCATCTCGTCGATACCGTGAGCAATACAGTGACTGTAAGCAATGATCAGAGACGGGCCGTCATAGGCATCCGCTTCGAGCATGGCTTTGAGGACATGCTGATCGTTGGCGCCCATGGCAACACCGGCAACGTAGACGTAGCGGTAAGACATGGCAATGAGGCCGAGGTCTTTTTTGCCAATACCTTTGCCTTTGGCGGCAAACTTGGCAACAGCACCAATCGGGGTGGATTTGGAAGATTGACCACCAGTGTTGGAGTAGACTTCGGTATCCAGAACGAGGACGTTGACGTTGCGGCCGGAAGCCAGAACATGATCGAGACCACCGTAACCAATATCGTACGCCCAACCATCACCACCGACGATCCAGACACTTTTCTTGACCAGGGCATCGGCAACGCTCAAGAGCATCTTGGCGCGCAGATCTTTTGATGTGGCTAATTTAACTTTGAGAGCTGCAACACGATTACGCTGCTCACGAATACCGGCATTGGTGGTCTGATCGGCATTGAGAATGCCGCTGGTGAGTACATCACCGAGTTCGGCACCCATTGATGCGACAATTTCACGGGCGAATTCATTTTGTTTGTCGAGGGTCAAGCGCATGCCCAGACCGAATTCGGCATTGTCTTCGAACAAAGAGTTCGACCAGACTGGACCGCGTCCCTGGTTGTTGACTGCCCACGGAGTAGTAGGCAGGTTGCCGCCGTAAATTGAGGTACAACCGGTGGCATTGGCGATGTACATACGGTCGCCAAAGAGTTGTGACGCCAGTTTCAGATAAGGAGTCTCACCACAACCAGCACAAGCTCCGGAGAACTCGAACAACGGCTCGAGCAATTGTGAATTCTTGATGGTGGTGGGTTCAAATTTTTCAAGATCAGGATTGGGCAAGGACAGGAAGAAATCCCAGTTCTTGGCTTCAGTTTCACGCAGAGCGGTCTGTTCAGCCATATTGATGGCTTTACGCTCTGGATTGGTCTTGTCTTTGGCNNACGCATAAGCCGCAGCCGGTGCAGTCTTCGGGGGCTACCTGGATGGTGAATTTGTAACCGGGGAATTCCTTAAATTTGGCATCGATTGACTTGAATGTCTCAGGAGCATTATCCAGGAAACTGGGTTCGTAAACTTTTGCACGGATGGCTGCATGCGGACAGACGGTCGCACATTTGGCGCATTGGATACAAAGATCACTTTCCCAGACGGGGATCTCCAAAGCAATATTGCGTTTTTCCCATTTGGTCGTACCGGAGGGATAAGTTCCATCAACAGGAAAGGCGCTGACGGGCAGGTTGTCGCCTTCGAAGGCGATCATGGCACCTTCAACGTCACGAACAAATTCAGGAGCATTGGCAGGAACTGCGGCGCGGCGGCTGAATTTGCTGGTAATAGCAGAGGGGACTTTTACTTCAGAGAGATTAGCAAGTGTCTGATCGACAGCGGCGAAGTTCTTTTGAACAACAGCTTCACCACGTTTACCGTAGGTCTTCTGAATGGATTTCTTGATCTGTGCGATGGCTTCTTCGCGCGGCAGAACATTGCTAATGGCAAAGAAAGCGGTCTGCATGATGGTGTTTACACGGCTGCCCATACCGGTCTTGGCGGCAACTTCGTAAGCATCGATGACGTAGAATTTCAATTTCTTCTCGAGGATATCTTTCTGGGCTTCTCGCGGCAGGTGATCCCAAATCTCAGTTGGGCCGTAGAGGCTGTTGAGGAGGAAGACAGCATTGGGAGCAGCATATTTCAAGACATCCAACCATTCGAGGAAGGAGAAGTTATGGCAAGCGACAAATGATGCACTTTCCTGACCGATGAGGTAAGGAGCACGCAATGGATCGGGGCCAAAGCGTAAGTGAGAGATAGTGACAGATCCAGATTTCTTGGAATCGTAGTAGTAATAACCCTGTGCGTAATTGTCAGTCTCTTCACCGATGATCTTAATGGAGTTCTTGTTGGCACCAACGGTACCATCAGAACCCAGGCCGAAGAAGACGCATTGTTTGGTTCCCTCGCACAAAATATTGAACACGGGATCGAATTCCAGGCTGGTGTTGGTGACATCATCTTTGATACCGACTGTGAAGTGTTCTTTCGGGTCGCTCTTGGTTAATTCTGTATAGACAGCTTTGACCATGGCAGGAGTGAATTCTTTTGAAGAAAGACCATAGCGTCCGCCAGTGATGATCGGCAACGTCTTGAATGGTGTAGTTCCTTTAGCAAAAGCAGAGCTAATTGCAGCAACAATATCCAGGAAGAGAGGCTCACCAATGGAACCGGATTCTTTGGTGCGGTCGAGGACGGCGATCTTTTTGACAGTGGCTGGAAGCAATTTTATGAAAGCAGCTACATCAAATGGGCGGTAGAGACGAACATTGAGTACGCCGTATTTCTTTCCTTGGGCGTTGAGGTAAATGGCGGTTTCTTCGGCTGTTTCAGCTCCGGAGCCCATAATGACGATTACTTCTTCAGCATCTGCAGCGCCAACATAATCAAAAATGTGATAAGTACGGCCAATCAATTTGGCAAACTTATCCATGTATTTTTGAACAATGGCCGGGGTGGCTTGATAGTATTTATTAGCTGCTTCGCGGCCCTGGAAGTAAGCGTCAGGGTTTTGTGCGGTACCACGAATAAAAGGTCGTTCAGGATTTAATGCACGGGTGCGGATCTCAATGATCTTGTCTTCATCGATCATTGCTTTAATATCTTCAGGATCCAATTGTTCGATCTTAGCTTCTTCGGAAGAAGTGCGGAAACCATCGAAGAAGTGCAAGAAGGGAACACGGCTTTCGAAGGTAGCTGCATTCGCGATCAAAGCCATATCCTGAGCCACCTGAACTGAATCAGAGGCCAGCAGGGCGAAACCAGTTTGGCGGGCGGCCATGACATCAGAATGATCGCCGTAAATTGCCAGGGCATGTGCTGCAACTGTACGGGCAGCCACATGGAAAACGGTTGAGGTCAACTCACCCGCAATTTTGTACATGTTCGGGATCATTAAAAGCAGACCCTGAGATGCAGTGAAGGTTGTAGTCAGGGAACCGGTTTGTAAAGCCCCATGAACAGCACCAGCAGCGCCACCTTCTGACTGCATTTCGACCACTGAGGGAACAGTCCCCCACAGGTTTTTGTTTCCTTTGGCAGCCCATGCATCAGCATGTTCTCCCATCGTAGATGAAGGAGTGATAGGATAAATAGCAACTACTTCAGAAAGGTAGTAGGCAATTCGGGCCACTGCTTCATTTGCATCAATTGTGATCTTTTGTCTTGTCATCTTGACTCCATTAGAGATAGGGATGTATAAACCCCATAGAATGAACCGTTGTTCGTACAATTATAAATCTTAATATGTCCCTTTTCCTTTATGTTAGCCGCCAAAAACAAATTCATCATTTATGATGAGGATTACTGCCATAATAATGTGGTCGATTTTGGGCTATTTTTCGGACTTTAAGTAAGGAAGCGCCTGCATAAAGGCTGACAGAGTTTTGCAATCTTCTATCTGGCCGTTCCGGATCATGTTTAGCGTTTCTTGTAGAGGAATTTTTACTAAATTTAAGAATTCATCGGCATCAGGGTTGAGCGGGGAGGAAAATAAACCTGTGGCCAGAAAAGTGTACATGTATTCGGTTGAATAGCCAGGGGAAACAAAAAATTTTCCCAAAGGCTGCATTTTATTTGCGGCGAAACCCGTCTCTTCGCGGATTTCACGCTCAGCAGTAAATTGGGCTGATTCACCGATCTCGATTTTTCCGGCTGGCAGCTCAAGTAAAATTGAATTTGAACCGACCCTGTATTGCTTTACAAACAAAACATTTCCATTTTGATCCAAGGGGAGGATGGTGACTGCGTCCTGAATATGAATCATGTCATATTTTCGTGCGCGGGAATCTGGGAGGCTGATCTCTACTCGATCAACAGAAAATATAGGACCGTTATACATAGTCTCTTTACTTAATATTTCATAGGTCATAGCAAAATCCTTTGTGCTCTATTATAAGAGCAATTCCGGAGATGATTAAATAAAAATGGCGGGTTGAGCCCGCCATTCTTTTGATTTTTTGGATAGATCACGGAATATTCAGCACTTGCCCCTGAGTTACCGAGGCTCCAGCGCTGAGCCCATTGGCTGCCCAAATTGTATTCGGATCAGCATCCCCAAACCCGCAGGCAATGGAATTGACTGTATCTCCATAAACGACAGTATAGGTGGTAGGGTGAGTTTTTAATTGACGAGAGCCAGGCCAACTTCCACCTTGCGGAATGGTCAGCACGGTTCCAACTGAGACGTGAGAGTTGTTGTTCAGACCGTTCGCTGAAAGCAGATCATATGGGTTTACATTAAACCGGCGGGCAATACAATAGGGGAACTCCCCGGTTTGAATAGTATATTGGGTTGGCTTACCGGGTGTCGGTGTGGGGTAAGTAATGGCGGTGGGTAACGGCGTAGCCGTTGGTGTCGCGGTGGCCAGGGTAATGGGTGTGGATGTAGCCAAACTCTGTGATGAAGAAATGGAAGTGGTTCCTAGAGGAGTTGGCGTGATATATACGAATGCCGAAGTACTGGTAGCCAGGCCAGGCAGGCTGCCGGTTGTAATTGTGCCTTTTACAGCAGCGGCTGTCTGCGTGGCAGCCAAAATATCTTTCATGATCTGCGGCTGTGTGGCGACCGGGAATGGGATTTCTCCGGATGTGGGCGTTGTGACAGGTGAAACCGAAGCTGATCTCTCACAGGCGGTCATCATTAATGAGGCAACCAGGACGACGAGTATAATGGCGTAAGATCTCTTACTCATTGAAATTCTCCTTCTTAAGGATGTTACTCAATATTTTAAATAATGGCATGTATCACTCAATCAATTTTACATGGTAGCACAGTGAAGCGATAGCGTCAAGCATGCGTATATCTAAATAAATCCTCTGTACAAGTTATTGGTTGCACAAAATATGCCATAATGATCAATCGAGGAGAAAACGATGAATATCTATTTTTCTTGTTCCATTACCGGAGGGCGGACGGAAGAAACAGTTTATCAGACTCTGGTTCAAGAGATGTTGGCTCTTGGCCATGAAGTGCCCACCGCGCATCTTTCCAGCTCGGATGTAGAACAAGTTGAAGGTACAGCCCAACCGGCTGAGATCTTTGCCAGGGATATGAAGTGGTTGGAAAATTGTGATCTAGTCGTGGCTGAAGTGACCAGTCCATCCCATGGAGTAGGCTATGAGATTGCCATTGCACTGACTTTAGGCAAACCTGTGTTGTGCTGCTATCAAAAAGGCCGAAAGGTATCCATGATACTGACGGGAAATTCCTCCCCACTTTTAAGCTTTTGTGCCTACGAAACGGTCGAACAGGCAGCCGCCGGGGTACGCGCTTTCCTGTCGGGTTTAGCAGCGAAAAATCGTTAATGTTGTATAAGAGTGCTTTGCACCCTATTGACAGGCATTTGGCTTCGTCTTACTATCAATATCATGGAATATAAAGATTACTATAAAACTCTGGGTGTTGACCGCAAGGCAAGCCCTGAGGAAATAAAAAAAGCTTTTCGCAAACTGGCGTTGAAATACCATCCCGACCGTAATAAAGGGAATAAAGAAGCCGAGGAAAAGTTTAAAGATATCAACGAAGCGAATGAAGTCTTAAGTGACCCGCAAAAACGCGCTCGTTATGATCAGTTAGGTGATTCTTATTCCGATTGGCAGTCTCACGGAGCCGATACCGGCAACTTTAATTGGAATGACTGGGCTTCTGCTGGCGGCCGACGCGGTCAGGGATCCCAGCAGGTAAATATGGGCGATCTGAATGATCTCTTTGGGGAAGGCGGCTTCTCAGATTTCTTCAGCACGATCTTTGGGGGTATGCCGCAGAGCAGTGCACGCCGGCAAACACGTACCAGTCCACGGCAAAGTTACCAACAGGCGGTGGAGATCAGTCTCGAAGAAGCCTATCACGGTACAACCCGAATGTTTCAGGTAGAGCAACGCCGCATCGAGGTAAAAATTCCGGTGGGCGCCACAACTGGTACAAAAGTCCGCGTTAAGGGTGGTGGACCTGGCGGCAACAGCGACCTTTACCTTATCCTACAAGTGTCGCCCGATAAACGCTATTCGTTGAACGGGCAAGACCTGACCACCGATGTGAAGCTTGACCTGTATACTGCAATTCTGGGTGGAACCTTAAAAGTAACCACCCTCAGCGGTGACGTGACCCTGACGATTCCAGCCGGGACACAACCCGGTCAGCTTTTTCGTCTGGCAGGCAAGGGTATGCCAGAGTTGCGTTCTCCAAATACTTTTGGGAATCTTTACGTAAGAGTTAAAGTTGAACTGCCCAGGCATTTGACAGCCTCTCAGCGCGATCTATTTGAAAAATTACGTAAAAATCCGTTGGAATAAATATTTTCAAAAATAAAATATGCCTGAAGTTCATCCTTCAGGCATATTTATATTATTAAGGCGACCTACTTAATATTTCCGCTAATCAAGAGGAGATTAGTATAGAGGGTATCCAAAGCGTCCATGGCTTTGCCAGAGTCCACTTCTACATTCGTTACCGCAGTGTCAATTTGCGGCTGCAGGCCGGCAATTGCATCCTGTGAAATACTGGTTGCCTTCAAGTTTGTCAGATCATCTCCGGCCACACTTAAGGCTTGCCGGGCTGTGGATGGATCNNAGCAAAGAAAGCTGCTGTGCTTTAGTCAGGGCATTGTTGGCGTCTGTGAGTGCGCTTTGCGTGGTGCCGAGATCAGATTTAGCTTTCTGCAGATCGACCTGGGCGGAGGATAATTGATCGGTTAATTGGGCTGAACTGGTTTTGGCAGCGCCAAGTTGATTGTCAACATTTGAGTAGAGGGTAAAATAGACCAGCCCCGCGCCAAAGAGAAAGAAAACCACTGCGACAATGATCCAGGGGAGGATTCTCTTGAAAAAACCTGGTTTGGCAACCGGTGCGGGTTCAGAATACGCCTCGGAATATTTTGGTTGGGTTTCTAATGAAGGGCTGTCTTCCACTTGCATATCTTTTTTATTTTTCATTGATTTTCCTTATATTTTCTTTAAACATTGGAACATATTCAGTGAATATAAAAAGTATAACCCTGCAAAATGAATTTAGCAAACAA
>PMIV01000054.1 GCA_003158355.1 Anaerolineaceae bacterium | reverse complement strand
CATGACCCTGCCGGTGATCATCAGCACCACCGAAGAGGCTTTGCACGGTGTACCGAACTCGTTCCGGGTGGTCTCTACATCATTAGGGGCTAGCCGCTGGCAAACTGTGTGGCGGGTGACCCTGCCGCAGGGAATGCCTGGCATTATCACAGGCATCATCCTGGGGTTGGAACGGGCCGCGGGCGAGACTGCTCCCATCCTCTTTACCGGCGCCAGTTTTTTTCTACCGCAATTGCCCAAGTCCATTTTTGATGCGACCATGGCGCTGCCGTATCACATCTTCGTTATCTCTACGCAAGTGCCGGGTATGCCCATAAAGATCCAATACGGCAGCGTTCTGGTGCTNNCTTTTCGGTCCGGCCGGCGGCGGTAAATCGACCTTTTTACGAGTGCTCAACCGCTTGAACGATCTGGCCGATGTGAAAGAGATGAAGGGTAAAGTGCTCTTCAACGGCGTCAATATCCTGGACCCGCAGACGGACGTGATCGAACTGCGGCGAAAAATTGGCATGGTTTTCTCGCGGCCGGTGCCTTTACCTCTCTCGATCTATGAGAATGTTGCCTACGGGCTGCGTATGGCCGGCGAGCGTAATAAAGCCAAACTGGATACCGCAGTGGAGAATGCCCTGCGCCAGGCGGTGCTCTGGGATGAAGTTTACGACCGGCTGGATGCCTCAGGATATGCCATCTCGGGCGGGCAGCAGCAGCGGTTGTGCCTGGCGCGCGTGCTGGCGCTAGAACCTGAGGTCATTATGCTGGATGAACCGACTTCCGCGCTCGACCCGGTGGCTACCTCAAAAATCGAAGGGCTGCTGACCGAGCTCAAAGAAAAATACACCATCATCCTGGCACCGCACAACGTACAGCAGGCCGCGCGCGTGGCTGATTACGCCGCATTCTTTTTAATGGGGGAGTTGATCGAATACTCCGAGGGAAAAGAGATGTTCATGACCCCGAAGGACAAACGTACACAAGATTATGTCATGGGCCGGTTTGGCTAAAGAAAACAGGGATTAAAATATTAAATTTATCCAAGTCGAGAGACATTACCTGGCCTGCGGAACCAGTGGTTGGATCACTTTTAACTCAGCAGACTCATCCTTCTCAGCAAAATACATTTCCCACCGCAATTGAATATTCATCCAGAAATCGGCTGTTGTGTTGAAATACTTGGCCAAGCGCAGCGCTGTAGCGGGAGTGACCCCACGACGGCCATTGACAATGTCGTTTACCCTTTGATAAGGTACATGGATGGCATCTGCCAATTGACGTTGGGTAATACCTATTGGGTTCAGGAATTCTTCCAATAACATCTCACCTGGGTGAGTGGGGGTTCGTTTAGTGGGTATGCGGATCATTTTTTTCTCCTTTAGAAATACCGTTAATGGTAGTCAACTATTTCTACCTGATCGGGTCCATTTTCTTTCCAGATGAAACAGATACGGTATTGGCTGTTAATGCGAATGCTATTTTGCCCGGTGCGTTCTCCAGAAAGTGGCTCGAGGTGATTTCCAGGTGGAATTTTTAAATCATTTAAAGCAGCCGCAGAGTCCAAAAGATCGAGCTTTCTGGCTGCTATTTTCCAAAGAGAATTGGGGCAAGTTTTTCTTGCTTCCTGCGAATTAATTCCATCAAAAATATCCGCAGTTCCCTTTGTTTTGAAAGATTCAATCACGATAATATAATAACACGGATACTATGTTATTTCAAGTCACAAAACAACCTTTTAAAACTGAATTTGTCCTATTCAAGGTTGTTTGTTTAATTTTCTTTGTCTATTTGCGCGCTTGCATCAACTTCTGCGTCATCACCGCGCCGGATTCGGAGATGGATTGAGCCAGATCGCCGATGGTGATGCCGTCACCGGGATAACCGCGGTTGATGTCAGTGACGGCCACACGGGACAACCAGAAGGGCATGTCATTTATCAAATATTCCATCGCAGAAATACATATCTAAAATTTGATTGTTCTGATCAGTGATGTGAAATTAGCTTATCTGGCGTAACCGAGGATCAGGGGAGAGGTGACAATCGTGACCAGATTGATCACAAACTGACTGCCGCATAAGAGGATCACTCCACCCCATAAGATTCTGGAGCTTCGAGGCTGGTTAAACACTTTTGTCCAGGCCGGGCCTTTTATTTCCGCAGCCAGCGCTGGCAGTAAAAATGGCGCCGGGTAAAGCGGAATCAGCAATTCCATCATGTACCAGTAAGATTTGGCTGCCAAAAAGTTGACCATAAAGATCAGCACAACCAGACACCACATCAGAGTCATCAGCGCGTGCAGTTTGTTTTCTCCCCAGAAGCAGGCAAGCGCCAGACAGGCTGCGCTGAGGTAAAAGTAAAAATCGCGCAGGTAATAAGTCTGAAAGAAAGTCATCCAGGTGGCAAAATCTTTGTTATAAACAGCGTTCGCTCCGAGATCAGAGTACCCGACGGTGCGGTTGCTGATCTGACCGGTGAGGCCGGCAATGAGTTCTTTAAAGACGGTTGGCACCAGTAACCCAGGATCAGTAAGGAGCCCGGTCACGACCATGACCAGAATAAACCCTGACCCCGCCAAAGCCATTTGCTTGAAGGTCAATGACTTGCGGATCAATCCGTAGAGCAAATAGACCAGAATAGCAAGGAAGAAAAAGAACCCCCACAGCTTGATCACGGCGGCCAGGCTGCACGTGATCGCGGCCAGGTAGAAATTCTTCTTGAAGCGGAATCGATCTCGCTGCAGAAAGAAGATCGTGAGCACGATCAAGAGGAGAATCAATGAGTCGGGGTGTAAAAAGCGGATGTTGAATTTCACCACGCCGGGGATGGTCAGCAAAAAGACAAACAGCGCGGTCGATTTCCACATGGAACGAAAGCGGGTGAACAGATATACCAGAAAGAACATCGCGAGGATCATGGGCAGCACGTTGATGAACTGGCGCAGCAGGAACAGGTTGAGCTGAAGATGATCGCCAAAGGCCGGGCCGTAGATGAGACGCGACGGCAGCAAGATCAACGATTCAAGAGCGACGTAGGGATGGCCGTAAACATCGCTTTCATTGACCATCACATGGTAAACCGTGGATGCAAAGGTGCCCCCGGCCGTTAACGTCTGCACGGCAATGGGATACTGGATGCCTTCGTCAACCCCGCTCATGAAGTCGCGGTTAGGATCGTTCCAGCCAAGACTGTTGAGGGGAATAAAGACGCAGAAGTAGACCAGGCCAATGATTGATAAGACAAGAAAAACCCGATGCTGGGTGGGTGAATAAGAACGCCATTTGGCTTGAATGGAGCTTCGCCAGGGGGTGTACTGCTCTTTATAGCTGATGCGCAAGAACAACCAGCCCTGCAAGCCGGCGGCAGCCAGCCACAGGGTGATGGGGCGCATAAATGGCGGGAAGGAGATAAAGGTGAGGAAGAATCCTTCGACTGCGGCGATAAAAATACAGAAAAGGATCAACTGGACCAGATGAAGTTTGGAGGTCTCGCCAACCAGTACCCGGTCAAAGTGATCTGCCAGATTCTGCGCGGATTCACGCCGGGTGAACAGGGAGATCAGCGCGGTGCAAGCCAGTAGAATGACGAGAAAAAGCAGGGCTGCCAGCAGCAGGCGCGGGGTGGATTGGTGAAACAAGCGGGCGCTGCCGCTTTCTGCGTGAAACGAGAAATAATAGCTGATCGCGCCCAACCCTTCGAGGATAAAAAGGATCAGGAATGTTTTTTTGATGTCAAATTTCATGTGTTCCTCATGCGGTTACGATTCTGAATGTACGAATTATACTTGCCAATTTGGTGCTGGAGGATAGAGTAATCCACAAGCCGGTCTCGTTGAAAGGTGGAATTGAATTGAACCGAAAAAAAACAATTCGAAACAATTCTTTTTTGTATTGGAAAATCGAATTGTTTTTGAGATTCAATTCTTGGGGCGATTCGTCGCCGAGAAACGAAAGAAAACGAATCCGATAATAACGGAGGTGAGTTATAGAATAAAAGTTCCATATATTAATTATAAACCGTATGTCAAAGGGAGAATTGAAATTAATTCGCCTGTATCGAAATTTGGTTTGGTAATTTGGTATTGCGATAAGATTAGTGTAATGATAAAATCTTTTTACTTAGGTTTTCAATCACTCTCTAAATGTGAAAATGGGTGATCGGGAATCTGAACAATCTTCAAGGGCGCGTAGCTTGCATCCCCTACCGGGGACAGGTGGTTAGGCCCAGAAGAAAGAAAGCAAGTTGAATATGGGCGCGTAGCTCAGTTGGTTAGAGCGCACGGTTCACATCCGTGAGGTCCGTAGGTTCGAGCCCTATCGCGCCCACCTGATTAAAAAGACACCGAAAGGTGTCTTTTTTTAAGACTGTTAAAACAGAAATTATGAATGTGGTGTTTCATACATATTCAAAAAAATATATGGTTAATATTGTTAAACAATCAATCTGTAAATAACTCTATTGCTAATGAACGTAATAAAACGATAAAATTCCTGTTTTCTCTACATAAAATCAATAATTTAAATGTGCATAGTATTAGAATTACTTCAGTAATATTAGTAAAGTCATAAAAAGGTTTAGATATAAAGTTCATCTTTATACCAATAAGATTGTTTCTATTATTTAAGAATAAAGTAATTCCGAGCTATGTGAAAATTGTTATTTATTTGGATCAACGTAGGCAATATTTAGGCACCATAAGATTTCAATTGGTCAATTGCACGAATGACCGCACTCGTGAAACTTTTTGAAGTAAAGTTGATTCTTTGCCAATCTCCTTGGAGACCACCATAATCATCCACTCCTTCTTCTACCATCATTACAATTTTTTTATTCAGAGCTAACGCCGCTCCTTTTTCTTCGAGTATCCAAGGACTAGTAGTGAATGTGCCATCAATCTTCTCATCTGTCTTTGTCATAAGGCATAGGAAGAATTCGCTTTTGTTTATGCGCTCCAAAATAGCTCTACTTATGAAAGTATTTGAGCTCTCACCCGTAATAATTTCAAAACCTTCTCGTTCGAAGAGCGATTTTAAACCTTGAAGATAATCTCCTTCAGCAAATCTATATGATAGAAAAACTGATTTAGGAATCACTTTATCATTTTCATTTGGTTTCGTGACTAGAGTTGTGAGAGTATTTAGCTGTTCCTCAATTTTTAGAAAAACTTCTGTAGATAGTGTAACAAATTGTTGGGAATGATTTTGACCAACGCTTTTGAGTTCAAGTTGCAGTTGTTTAATATTATCTGTGGTTAATGAGTGACTGAGATAGTTTTGACACAAATTAACCAAAGCCTGCAATTCGGGTCTAAATTCAGAACTAGGTATCCCTTTGTCGAAAGTGTAGTAGTGTTTAAACCTACTTCTCTTACCAGAATAAAAATCTATTTTTCCGCTTTCGATAACATCAGAATTAACATATAAGACAAATACAACATATGAATAATTTTTTCTGATATTGAAGATGAATTCGGTTGAATCCTCAAGCCCCAATGAAATTGGGTCAATAAATATCGCATTTATATTGCTATGGAGCAGATATTTGGCCACTCCAGGTAAAGAAGAAACGGAGGAAACGGAAATCACAGACTCATTTAAAGATTTTAGTGAATCAACCAATATTTCAGATGATGATCTTATTGGGTCTATAACGAGAACTTTTAACGGAATATTATCCATAATTATTACCTCCCTTAGATTATATTGTGGTAAATTCCCTAATAGTTTAATCAATCAAATGAGTAAAAGGCATTAACTGCTTAAATAAGTTAGTATGATTAATATACTGCAATTAAGCATATTAATTAATATTTGTTAAAATTTTTAAGATTATTGCACAAAATTTGATATCTGCAGAAGTAAACAGCTTGAATTATTATAAAAATCAATAGTCTGCATGAACGCCAATTATTTACGAGCTTTGAAGATAGTACATCAGTCGGCCCTATCTCCCCCCCGAATAAGATAGAGCGCTCGGTTCACATCCGTGAGTTTTTGAGAGGTTCGAATCATTTATACTCTTTAGAGTACCTGCCCTCCGCAAGAGGGTATCGCGCCCCTTCGGGGTGTAGATGCCCACCTGATTTAGAGACACCTGCAAAGGTGTCTTTTTTTATTTCGAGAGAATCCGGGATGCGAGATTGTTTTCCCAAAATTGATGGCATTCAAACCAATCCTTTGATGATCTTCCCAGCCGCCCAATTTGTCTTGGGTGAGCGATGGGTAAAATATTTATTTTTTGATCAGCTAATTGGATCTCGTGCATTTGGCCGTAAGCAGCGTGGTCGATCCCAAAATCTGAAAATTTCTTCCAACGGGGATCAAAAAAGGAGAGGAACCATTGAATTGGTTTATCCCCCAGGACGATTAAAACATTTGCTTGCGATTGCTTTATTTCGGACAAAATTTGTGCACGACGTTCAGCATCGGTCAGATTTTGCGGGACCGATGGGATCGTAGTTTGAGGCAAGTGATATTTTTCCAACAGCGGAAGGTATTCTCTTTTGATCGCTTCAAGTTGGGACGGGTTGGCGCAGCTATGCGGAAGTAAATCGCACAACCAGGCGTCATTTCTTTCGAGCCCAAGTGAGGCAAGGATGTGTTCATCAAGAGTGATCCCGGAGGGTCCATTAAATTGCTGATCTGCCGGAAGCAGTTTGCCAAGTTGTTGAGGTATTTCGATCTTTTGAATGATGGAATCTGCATTCTCTCCACGCCAAAAGATATAGGGTTCACTGGCAACTGCCAGAGCGGATACGACCGTTTTGTTGTGCGAATCCAACCAACGTGCATGAACCGCGCTGGCATAAACTCCCAGCACAAGAACTTTTTTGGGTTCCCGATCTTGCTGGATAACGTCGTGTAATTCTGATCCGAAGGGAAATAGAGCTTTGTGATCCATTCTGTTTTCCTCCCTAGATGATAATAATGAAATTCAATCTTACACCGAATCCCTTTTTTATTTTGGAAAAAAAGGAACATATTTACTCACGAGAGGCGGAGAAAAAGACTAAACACCGGTGCTGGCGCTAAAAATTTCCGGGGCAATCCTCAATAAGGCCGTAATAACCCCTGCTTTACGGATACCAATAGGGGTTCGTGCCATAAAAACGATCCTCGGTGAATTTGTTGGAGTGTGTTGGGGATCGCTTCGTCACTTTGTTCCGCGATGACAGAATAAAGTTTTTCTTTCATCTCCGTGAGTAATTAATGGGGAACACGGGAAATCAATTTCTATGAAAATGAATGAAAAGATGCTTGCCATCCGAGGGAGGATAGGCAGCATAATGAAAAATTGGATAAATTATTTATTGAAACCGGGGCGTATGGCCATACGCCCCTACCAGAACAAAATTGAAGGGTGTCTTTTTTTGTATATAATCAAGAGAATAAAATCAATACCGAGGCTCACTATGACCATTCAAGCAAAATATGCGCATACCAATATCATCGCCAAAGACTGGCGTGCGCTGGCAAGTTTTTACACGGAGGTGATCGGCTGTGTGCCGGTACCGCCGGAGCGTGATCTGAGTGGGGAACCGGTGGAACGCGGCACGGGCATCCCCGGGGTGCACCTGCGCGGAGTGCATCTACGCCTGCCCGGACGGGGCGCTGATGGCCCCACGCTGGAGATCTTCAGCTACGAACCAATGGTAGAAGGCGGGGTCAAAGCCGTCAACCGCCCCGGGTTGGGACATTTGGCTTTTCTGGTGGACGACGTGGAAGCAGCCCGCACCGAAGTTCTGGCGCACGGCGGCAGTATTGTGGGCGAGGTAGTCACCACTCCAGTGGGTGACAGCGGCCATTTCATCCAGTGGTGCTACGTCACTGACCCGGAAGGCAACATTCTGGAATTACAGACTAAAAAGTAACAATACAAAAAAGATCTCAAATCAGAAAACAAAATAAGCACCCGATGAGCAGGTGCTTATTGGTTAATTCGGAGAGAAGCGCTATTTGCCGGGAATCTCGGCTTTTTTTATCTCTCGGCGAATTAATTCCGTGACGTAATTATCAGCATTCCTTTGAGTGCGTAAAAAATCGACCACATCAACGGGCAGGGTAAAGCTGGTTCGCCTGACCCGTTCTGCCGAGGGAATGATCGTTCTGGGAGCTCTTGTGCGCGGACCACTATGTTCGGCCATATTTCTCTATCCTTCCAATTCTCTCAAAATCATACGAAGATCAAATTTCTTGATTTTATTATACCCAGGTCGCTGGAAAAATGGATTGATTCTATTTTTAGTGAAATATTTACGAGGATAGCCGCTAGAAAAAAAAAGTTCGGCTTTGCTTTATTCAATAATCGCAGTATACTATATGTGAATAAGTGCATATATACATATTAAATAAATACATTTGTCTGGAGAAGGTCTCATGGCAGACACTTTACGTGAAGAGGTGACCCGGCTGCATGCGCAAATCTGCAGCGGCCTGGCTGACCCGAACCGCATCATGATCATTTACAGCCTGGCAGACGGCCCGCACAACGTGACCGAGATTGCCACCGCGGTAGATTTGGCGCAGCCGACGGTCTCGCGCCATCTCAAGATCTTGCGCGAACGCGGCATTGTGCGCTCCGAACGCGATGGACAGACCATCAATTACCAACTCTGCGATCAACGTGTTGTGCAGGCACTCGACCTTTTACGAGCCACTCTGGGTGACATGTTAAAAGATCAGGCTGCCCTAGCACAGCAGGTAAAAGAAAGCACGCCTTTCTAATCTCTGGAGCGTAGTCAATGAAAACGTTTCTGGTTTTAGGCGCAGGTACCGGCGGTACGATGATGGCGAACAAACTTGCCAAACGTCTGGATCCTCAAGAATGGAAGATCATTCTGGTGGATAAAGACGAAACTCATTATTACCAACCGGGGTTTCTCTTCATCCCTTTTGGCTTTTATAAACCTGAGGATGTGGTCAAAACAAAAAAAGCTTTTGTCCCATCAAACGCCGAATTCATTCTTTCTGACATTGAACTGATCGAGCCGGATGCGAATAAGGTGACCCTCACAAGCGCCAAACGGGTCATCCAATATGACCAACTATTGGTGGCGACCGGCACGGATATCCGACCCGGCGAGATCGAGGGGTTGGCCGGAGCCGGCTGGCACCAGAATATTTTTGATTTCTATACTTACGCCGGTTCGGTGGCATTGAGCAAGTTCTTGAGCACTTTTAGAGGCGGTCGGGTCGTGATCAATGTGGCCGAGATGCCCATCAAGTGCCCGGTCGCACCGCTGGAATTTTCCTTTTTGGCAGACTATTATTTTCAGCAACGCGGTATCCGCAACAAAGTGGAACTTATTTACACCACACCGCTTTCGGGAGCATTCACCAAACCAAAAGCCTCCGAAATGTTGGGCGGCTTGTTGGAAAAGAAGGGGATCCACATCGAGCCCGATTTTGCCATCAGCGACGTGGATGCCGGCAAGAACGTAATCTACTCATACGACGGCCGCGAGATTTCGTATGACTTGCTGGTCAGCATCCCCACCAATATGGGCGCCGACGTGATCGGGCGTTCGGGTATGGGCGATGATCTGAATTTTGTCCCCACCAACAAATACACGCTGCAGTCACAAAAATGGCCCAATGTGTGGGTGATCGGCGATGCCAGCAACGTACCGGCCTCGAAAGCCGGCGCGGTGGCTCACTTTGAGTCGGATACGCTCATCGAGAACATCGAGCGCTCCATCCACGGCCAGGCCTTGCAGGAAACCTTCGATGGCCACGTCAACTGCTACATCGAGACCGGATTCGGTAAAGGGCTGCTCATCGATTTCAATTATGAGACCGAACCGCTGCCGGGTACCTATCCGCTGCCGGTAGTGGGGCCTTTCTCGCTCCTCAAAGAAAGCACCGTCAACCATTGGGGCAAACTTGCTTTCAAGTGGATCTACTGGAATATTCTGGTCAAAGGACTTCCCATGCCCGTGCCCTCACGCATGTCAATGGTGGGCAAACGGGCTTAAGCACGCAAATTTCAATCCAAAGGAGAAGCTATGTCTAAATTACTTGATTCAGTGAAATTCGATGCAGATGGGTATCTGGATGACCCCAACCAATGGACGGAAGAATTGGCCAAAGAGATTGCTGCACGCGAGGGCATCACACTCAGCGACCGACACTGGGTGGTGATCAATTATGCGCGCAATGAATGGAAGACCAAAGGCGAAGCTCCCACACTGCGCAACATTACCAAGAATACGGATGTGGATACCAAAGAGCTGTACGGCCTCTTCCCGGGCGGACCAGGGAAACTGGCCGCGAAAGTGGCAGGACTACACAAACCCACCGGCTGCATCTAATCCCTCACACCAACAGGAGAAAAAATGGCAGATAAACCCGTACGCAAACTTTCCATCATTGCATCAAAAGGTTCGCTGGATATGGCTTACCCTCCGTTAATCCTGGCCAATGCAGCACGTATGTCCGGGGTGGAAGTCAACGTCTTCTTCACCTTCTGGGGATTGGACATCATCACTAAAAAGAAAATGGATCACCTGAATGTGGCTGTGGTGGGCAACCCCAGCATGCATCCTTCCTTCCATATTCCCACCCTGGTGGGAGTTATCCCCGGCATGTCGGCAATGGCTTCATGGATGATGCGCAAAGAGATCGCCAAGCTAGATTTCCCTCCCGTGGGTGAATTCGTGCAGTTGATCCAGGACGCCGGCGCCAATCTCTACGGCTGCAAGATGTCGATGGATATGATGAAACTCACTGTGAACGACCTGGTCGACGGCGCTAAAGTATTGGGCGCCATGGAATTCATCGAAATGTCTGATGGCGGGCAAACGCTGTTCGTTTAATAGTGTTGGTACTTAATTGCATCCGGTTTTAGTAAAAATAAAGAGACTCCTGACTGGTCCTGATGGCGGGAGTCTCTTTTTATAGTTATGGAACTAAAATGGATACCATTTCCTGGCCCGAAACCGGAGGGGTGAACAGGGGTACAATAAATAGCTTATTATGTTTAAATGAAAGACGGTAAATGAATGAGTGACAAAGAAATAAAACCTGAACCTGTTGAAGATTATTACAACACAATTGATGAAGAACCCATTGTGCCGGTTGAACCGGCGCATGTTGATCTTGAACCTGCAAAGAGATCCAAAAAGCGGCCCCTCGAGAAAAGTATTTGGCTGTGGGCAGGGGTTGCGCTTGCAGTCTTTCTGCTTTTCTTTACCCCGTTTCGCATCAACTTCTTGATATTGGGGATTGACCCCAATGACCAGCATTCCGCGCAGGGGCGCAGTGACACGATGATCTTGACCACCATCCCGCCGGTTTCGCCTTACCTGCGTATGCTCTCGATTCCCCGCGATCTGTGGGTAGAGATCCCCGGGCACGGACAGAACAGGATCAATACGGCCCATTATTTTGCTGAAGTGGCCAAAAAGGGTTCCGGTCCGCAGGCTGCGGCTGAAACCGTGGAACAAAACTTTCATGTCTCGGTTCCTTACACGCTGCGTATTCAGGTGGACGGATTTATAAAAATAGTGGATGCCATGGGAGGGGTGACGGTGGACCTGCCGACTGCTATGTCGGGGTACACTGCCGGAGTGCATCATCTGGATCCCAGGCAGGCATTGACTTTGGTACGCGACCGCAAAGGGAGCGATGATTTTTACCGTCAGATGCGCGGGCAAATTTTCATCAAGGGCGCCATCAAACAAATGCTGAATCCGCTGAATTGGTGGCGCATTCCCGGAGTCGTTATGGCTTTTACGGAATCGATTACCACGAATATCCCGGTCTATCTTTGGCCCCGTATTGGCTACAGTGTGCTCTTTTCTGGTGCAGTTGGGTTTGATTCGCATACACTCGATCACAACATGGTAAATGGTTGGATCACAAACGAAGGCGCCGATGTTTTGCTGCCTAATTGGGATCGCATCAATCCTCTGGTCGAAAAATTATTCAAATAGTTTTGCTGATTTGTCAGCATATTGATCAAAGAGCCGTTGGTGAAAAACGGTTCGTTTTCATCCCTTTACTGAGTTGTTTTGATATGTTTTTCAGTGAAGATTTAGGGTATATTTGCAAATCGCATATTTGATTGTAGAAGTGCTACAAATAAAATGTAAGGCCCACATTAATCAGGAGAAGGAAATGAGTGAACAGACCAAAACCCCATCACCACATGCCGAACTGAAATTGGTTCCGAGAAAGAGTAAATTTAAAAAACTGGTAGTGAAAATCGTCTTCTTTGTACTTGGTCGAGGCCTGCAATCTGCTTCGAAGCACGATGCTACGATCCAGAAAGAAGTAGCGACCTGGCCAGAAAATGCTCTGGTGCTTTTTAAAGTACTTCCAGAAACACCACGTATGGCTTTTGCCAAAACAGCAAACGGCCGTCTGGTCTACAGGGGCACGAAGGTCGCTGATGAGGATGCCACCATCGTCATTGCATTCAAGAATATCGAATGTGCCTACATGATGATGACAGCGCAGGTCGGCACAGCTATGGCCTATTCGGAACATCGGCTGGCGGTGCGGGGGGACTTAGTTTTGGCGCTCTCCATCATTCGCTGTTTGAACGTGATCGAGCGCTATTTATTCCCCACGATTATTGCGAAAAATATTATGCGCCGTATGCCGGATATTCCTTTCTTCAAGCGCAATGGTCTGCGTTTGTGGATCTACCTTCTCGGTGTCGCATTCGGAATTTAATCAGAGTAAAAGGAGAAATTGACTATGTTCCCTTCTTATTATGAATTCTTCAGCCCGGTAAAAATCTGTTCCGGCCACAAAGCTTTGAATAATTTACCTTTTGAATTGGATCAGTTGGGCGCGCATCATCCCATCCTCATCACCGATCAGGGTGTGACCAAAGCAGGCCTGGTTCAGCAGGTAGTGGATGTTTTCGCGGATTCCGGGGTTGAGATCGCGGCCCTCTTTGACATGGTTCCGCCGGATTCCTCAAGTAAAGTGGTCAACGAAGTTGCCAAACTCTTTACTGAAAAAGGCTGCGATTCCATCGTGGCAGTGGGCGGGGGCTCGGTGATCGATACCAGTAAGGGTGTCAATATCGTCATCACTGAAGGAGCGACTGANNTCTGAAGTGACCTGTGTGGCCGTGATCTCCGACCCTGACCGCAGCATCAAGATGTCTTTCACCTCGAATATGCTCTATCCGCGCGCGGCGATCCTTGATCCGCGTATGACCTTGACTCTGCCGCCGCACATCACTGCGGCCACCGGCATGGATGCCTTGACTCATGCAGTCGAAGCTTATATCAGTCTGCAAAAGAACCCGATGAGTGATGCTTATTCCTGGCAGGCAATTCGCATCATCCGCGCCAACCTGATGAATGTGGTCAAGAACGGCGGCGACCGTGAAGGCCGCCTGGCCCTGGCAAATGCCTCGACCATGGCCGGAATTGCTTTCTCAAACGCGATGGTGGGAGTTGTGCATAATTTGGGTCATGCCACCGGCGGGGTTTGCCATGTGGCTCACGGTGTTGCCATGAATATTTACCTGCCCGTAGGTCTGGAATATGATCTTCCGAAAGCGGGAGAAATGATCGGCGAGTTACTCATGCCTTTGGGCGGCCCTGATGTGTATGCACATACCCCGGCTGAACAACGCGCCGTCAAAGTGATCAGCCTTATTCGCGAGATGCGTGACGAACTCTATGAGATCTGCAAACTCCCGCGTACGCTCAAAGAAGCCAATGTAGACCGGGCCAAACTGCCGGATATTGCGGCTGCCGCGCTCAAAGACGGTGCCTCGATGTATAACGTGGAGGAAATTGATTATAACGACGCCCTGGCTTTGATCGAAAAAGCCTACGAATAAAAAGTGGTGAACGCCAGTTCACCCATCAGCGAATGAGATAAATTAAAGAATTCCCTGGTTTCTGCGCAATTCGGAAACCGGGGAATTTTGTTTTACCAGGAGAGCAAAGGTATTTGATTAGTAGACTTGTGCCAAACGGCGGGTAAACAGCCAGGCAAAGATCAAGAAGAGAAGGTCTGCGGCATCGAAGAGCATAAATCGGGTAACGCTGCCGGCAAGGATGGTGTGACCGGAGGGGAGCAGGCTCCAAAGTGTGGTTTCTCCCACTACGCCGATCGTTTGCATCACCAACGCTTCGATGAGGGAGAGGCGATGTTTCACTGGGTTGACCAGCGCAACTACATACGGAACGTTCCACATCACAAAGAGCAGCCCCATCCCCTGGATCATGGCATTTCCGGCGGCGCCGCTCAGCTCAAAGCCGGGGGCATAATCAGCGGGGCGGAGCAGAAAAAGCATGGC
>PMIV01000063.1:21942-22998 GCA_003158355.1 Anaerolineaceae bacterium | reverse complement strand
CCGGGATGAAACCGGCTAACTGGGCGACTGCATAAACGATGCCGGTGAGCACAAGCAATGCCAGGATGGCTGCGGCTACAGCCAATAACGGGCGGGTTCTTAAAGTATGCATAAAAGTCCTTCTGGTATCCAAACGCTTTATTTCCGGTTTTTTCTTGAGCAGCAATAAATCAGTCTGGCGCTGGCGCAGCTGCTGACCCAGGTGGGCGGAAAATGCCGGATCTGGATTTTGAGCAGCATAGTATGAATTCAAGGCTTGATTCAGCTCAGGCGGAAGTACGGGATTCATCTCAATCATTTTCATCCTCCCGGTGGGACCGCAGAAAATCGAGAATACGGTAGAGAGCCATTTTGGCCGCTGCTTCGCTGCGGCCATCGATCAGGCCGATTTCAGCAAAACTTAGTCCGGCTGAAAAACGCAGGCGCAGCAGTTCCCGATCTTTCTCTTCGAGCCGGGCCAACAAAAGGCCAAGTTGCTGTAGATCTTCCCCTTTTTCAATGACTGGCAGCAGACCCGGTTCCGGCGAGGGGAGATCGTCCAACGGGGAATCCTCATGTCGGCGGTAGAAATCGACCAGACGCCGGCGGGCAATGGTAAAAAGCCAGGCGGCAAAACAACCGCCTTTTTTATATTGAAAATTTACCAGACCTCCCATCGCTTCAATGAAAACCTGTTCAGTAAGGTCTTCAGCATCATGAACGTTATTCAATCTGGAAAGCAGGTAACGGTAAAGCGGGGTGAGGTAATGTCGATACAGTACGGCAAAAGCATCGGGGTCGTGCCATGCAGCCTCGACAAGGGCAGGCTCGTTAATCTCGACCCAGTCTATTTCGTCGGTCATCGGAATATCACTTTCCACCTGTGAATTGTAGGAATGAACATATACTGATTCACCTTCTACTTATCTATCGTTTGGAAAAGGAAAAAGTAACAAATGGATCTGGCCACCTCTTGCTCACCCTTCGAATCGGATGCGCACACGTCTATCTAGCAGGATCGATCCAATAGGTTATATTATTGGCATCGGGAATCATCAGTTGGTCAAGCAATTCACC
>PMIV01000063.1:16261-21902 GCA_003158355.1 Anaerolineaceae bacterium | reverse complement strand
CCTCTCTGCACCCTTTTCTTCCGTAAAAACCGTTTTTACCTCTTTCGTTTCTAAATCTAGGATCAAAATCGTTCCCAATGCATAATGTTTATATTCCAGGCCGGGGGTTGGATCAATAGTCAGTAACAGCACCATTTTCTTGCCGTCCGCACTCCAGCCCCCCAAAGTAATTCCGTCATACAATTCCACTGACGTCACACCCATCAATTCCAGAGTGTTGGTGTAAACCTCAGAAGTACCTGTCGCGAAATCGTAAATGCACACTTCTTCTGCATGGGTTTCCGTAGAAAAACAGCCATAGGCAAGGCGCTGATCATCCGCAGACCACTGCATCTGGCTCGCCGCACCGGCGACGATATCTGGCACCGGACTGGTTTTTTGTGTGGTCAAATCATACACTTGCAGCACTCCCATGGGTGAAATATAGGCAATCTTTCGCCCGTCATGGGAAAGCGCAGGAGTGCTGGCTTCATCCTCGGAAATTTGGATCTGCCTATTTCCGGCTGCCGAAGCCAGAATCACCTGGCGGTGATCAGACGAGACGATCATCAACTCTCCCTCAAAGGCAGGAATGTCGGTTTTTATTCCAACTCCAGCCGATAACGTTGGCGTGGTCATGGGTTCGGCTGCATCAGGCTGGTCAGGCTTCCCCATTGCTGCCGGACGAGTGGTCAAAAATATCAAGGCAGCCAGCAACGCCGCCAGAATGAGCGGAATGACTAACCGTTTTACCGAAAATTTAAGCTTCATTTGTCACGTCCTGTCTTTTTCTCTACTGGCCAACCCACGACTGAATGGTTCCATTTATTTGCGGAAGTGCGATCACCTGGCAGTCATCCACATTCACCAGACCGGCTGTTGAGGTCGCTATAAACAGATCTGTATCCAGAGCCGAAAAAGCCAGCCATTTCCCGTCCGGGCTCCAACTGGGGCTGTCGACAATTGGCCAATAATCCAGTTGTACCAGCAGCCGCGTCTGGCTGCCATCGAGGTGAGAAAGGTAAACTCCATTGGCCATCCGCCCGGTTACTCTCGCAGTATAGGCGATCCACTGACCGTCCGGGGATACAACGGCGTTATTTGCCGTCGTATTTATTGTAAATAAATCCTGGCTGTTACCATTTACCGGGTTTACATGATGGAGTTGGCTGCCGCCGCTCGAGGTTTTGCTCCAGTACACGATTTGATTGTCAGGCGTCCAGGCGGGGAAAACGGGAGAATTCTTGGGTAGGGTGATTGCCTTTGGACTATTGCCATCTGCATTCATGACAAAAATCTGTTGGCCCATACCCCGAACGAAAGCGATAGATTTACCGTCGGGTGACCATATTGGCAGGGTATCCTGCGAACCTGTGGTAAGGGGGATACTCTTCCCGGTTTTGAGGTCCAACAGTTGAATAGCGCCGGATCCCTCCACGTAAACGAGTTTCGAACCTTCACTATTTAGCGAGCCGGTCCCGTTTACCAGCTCTTTTTCGGTGTTACCATCTAGAGTCACCAAAAACAGAGTTGGAGCCGGGGCTAAGGCTTCCCGATAAATGAGTACCTGATCGGGGAATCCTTGCGGAAGGTTTGCTGGCTGTTTGAGTGCCTGCTGCCATTTGTCCAGCGTCAGGCAGGCCTGTAACATGGGTGCTGGCGTCACTCCGGCTGCGGCCGCAGGCGGAGCCCAACTTATCTCCCATTTTCCATTAAGTACAACTCCCTGAGTGTTGAGTATTAGTGGAAAGGACATCCGCCCATCACTTAAAATATAGGTAAAGATCAGGCCGGAAGTTTCATCATAATTGGATCCTCCGCCACTGCCGCCTTGGCCGCCGCTCACCGGGCTCTGCAGGTTTAAGGGGAGAGAATTCAACCGCGGATTAGCTTTGATTCCCAGTTCGAATCCCTTTTCATCCCCTTGTTTCATATACTTAAGCTGCACGACCTTGGCATCCAATCCCAACCCATGGATGACGACTGGGTTGATTTTGACGGTTTCTCCCAGTTGTGAACTTGTCCCATCAAAACCATAAAAACGGGGGTCGAGACTGAATTGGATGGTTTGCTTAAATCCCGCCTCGACCTGCCCAATGTGAAGCGTCAATGATCCATTAAAGGCCTTACCGTAGAGGTGGTAGATCCATTTATTTGCCTGTGGCACCAGGCCGGCGTTCCCCCAATCTGCTGGCTCGATTGGGTATTCTTTTCCCGAAGAATCAAAAGCTTTCATGGCCCAGCCAGCCGGCCCCACAGAGATCAGATGCTGATCTGTCCACTCGCTGTGCCCGATCAAATAATAGCCATCTCCCAAAGGAAGTGCCTGATCTAGCACCAACTTGATCCCATAAAGATTTTCGCTGGCAGATGCTGCTTGCGTCGTCGCTCCTGTGGCAGGAAGCGTGGAGGTTGGGATGGAAATGATCGGTTCGATCCTCATATCGGCCGGGGCAGGGACAAATTGCAGCGGAAGTTCCCAGTTTTCTGGAGCTTTACCGGGTAAAGTACCTTGCAGGCAGCCTAATTTGAACGTGGCTTCTTGGATATCTAATGCGATCGGTGAAAAAATTTCGTTCTGATAGTATTCACCTGAGGCACCGAGGGGACCCAAGATGAGCCCATCGGATAGCACCAGATAACCCAGTTTTCCGCAGCCGAATACATTTTCATCGTGAGACAGTGCGGAATTTGGTACATTTTCAATTTGATAACTGAGGACTGTTTTTTCATTCATGAGGGTGGCTTCGGTGACAGTCAAAGTGATGCCGTCGCGGGTCATGCTCACCGGCTTAGCCAGAACACGGATGGAACTATTTTCATCCACAATACCCACCCCAGGAATATAGCCCAATAATTTGGCCACCTCTGCGTAAACACGCTGCGGGCCAATTGCCAGCGTACCAATGAATATCAAGACCAAGATTACCAGAGTAATCAACCAGGCTGGCCTTCTAAAGGTTGAATTAATCTTTTCGGTAAAAGAAACCCTGGTCTGAGATTGTTTCAACATCAAGGATTGCAAACCGGACAAATACTCAGCCCGGGGCAGCATACGGTTGGCCAGAATGAGTTTCTCTTCAATCGTTAAGGGGGAAGACGATTTAGTCATTATTTTGCTCCATCAGGTTTTGCAACTGAGCCTGCAGCCGATAAAGAGATTTCTTGACAGCATCCTCACGTTTATGAAGAACAATTGCAATATCAGCAAAACTCAAACCGGCTGCATAACGCAATCGAATCAATTCTCTCTCCTCTTTGGACAAGGATTGAACCAATCGTTTGAGATGTTCGATTTCCTCTGCCAGAGCATATTCTTCGGGTGGGTCTGACGTGGAAGTCAATGGCTGCACTGTCTCCAGGGAATCCTCGCGGTTTTGCTTGCGATAGTCCTTCCGAACCAGATTGCGGGCAATCGTGAATAACCAGGCGGCGAAATGACCCCTGTGCTGGTAGCGGGGGAGAGATTGGTAAACACTGAGAAAGAGTTGGGAAGTCAAATCTTCAGCATCGGCAATGTTCCCGGTGCGATAAAAGAAGTACTGATAAACTGGTACCGCCCAGCGTTCGTAAATGGCTCTGAAAGCTGCCGGATCTTTTTGCGCATCTGAAATCAGACTTGCATCTTCATCAGAATGGTTGTCATTTGGAATCGCTAAAATAGATAATGCAAGCATTGACTCTCCAGAAATTTAAATTCTTCTCTATTAGTTTAAATCACTATCTGGAATAAAAGGGACATATTTCTGTATTCTCGAATTTGTAATATAGGGGAAATAACTATTTTTTGGGCGCCTTCCGTTTATTGCTTACCTGATCTTTTTTTTGGATATTGTAATGGCAGGATTAGTTATTCGACATCACCCATCGGAATCTCGATTAGTGTTTAGACATGGGGGAAGGAAATTAATTTATTTCATGCATTGTTATTGGGATGCCAAATGTTTCGTGCAAAAAGGACGAAGGATTAACATAATGCTAAGCTTATCAGAATGATACCTAAGGATGCTAAGAGACTATAAAAATCGCTTAAGTCCGGTTGGCCATATTTTCTTTCTAATTTACTTATTGGAATGGCAGCCTAAAAGTTTGACTCTGTGACAACTACAAGACCGGAAGGGCTCACTTTATTTTCGCAGCATTTCTGGAGAACCACTTCTGTTTCTGAACGATGCAGCCGTTGCCTGCTTGAGGGTGATTGGGTTGCTTAATTCACCTTGTGCAGTTTCAAGGTTATAACGGACCACGGCATTCACAAGAAAGAAGTCAACATGTGTCAACATGAGTTGACAGCACACATATCAGATGATAGACTGAAACTGCTTTCATCTTCTATCAGGTATTATCGTTATGGAAAAAACCAAAAAAACCCCTACTATTTATGATGTCGCCAAACTTGCCGGGGTAAGCATTACCACCGTTTCGCGCATGTTGAACGATTCAGATAAAGTTAATTCCGAGACACGAAAACGAATCCTGGCTTCTGTAGATGCCCTGGGTTTTGTACCCAAAGCTGAAGCCCGTGCCAGAGCCATGCAAAGGAATGGACGTATTGGTGTCATCACCCCGTTTTTTACGGCTCCTTCGTTCATCCAACGTCTGCGTGGCATTGCCGGTGCTCTCTCCCCTAAAAACTTTGAGCTGGTTATTTACACGGTTGAGTCTACCGATCAATTGCATCGGTATCTTTCCACACTTCCCCTTACCGGCAATCTGGATGGGCTGATTGTTTTATCTTTGCAGATCGATGATGAAGAGGCAAACCGGTTAGTTGACCATGATTTGCCCACTGTATTGATCGAGTATCCGCATCCTAATCTGAATTGCGTTGAGATTGACAATATAGAAGGCGGGCGTATGGCTGCTGCCTACCTGATCCGCAAAGGCCACCGCCATGTGGCTTTTCTGGGTGATACAGATTTACCGGAATATTCAATTCACCCGGTCAGCCAGCGTCTGGTGGGTTTCCGTCAAGCACTGAAAGAAGCTGGCATTGATCTGCCTGATGTGCTTGTTCGGCTTGCCCCATATTCGCAGGAACAAACTCGTCAAGTCGCCAGAGAATTACTGAGCTTGCCCGAACCCCCGACCGCAATTTTCGCGGCCACAGATTTCCAGGCGTTGGGTGTACTTAAAGCAGCCCACCATTTGAACGTACGTGTTCCTGAACAATTGGCTGTGATTGGTTTTGATGACCTCGATATGGCTGAGTATGCTGAACTAACCACAATTGGTCAGCATTTGGATGAATCTGGCCGGCTGGCAGTCGAAATTTTATTGGCGCAGGTCGGTTATGCTTCATCGTTACCTCGACACGTCCAAATTCCACTGAATATCATCGAAAGACAAACTGCCTAATAGTTGGGTATTGACTATCGTGTTAAATCGTCGTAATATATGAAAGTACTTTCATGATAATAGTTCCATAGTAGGTTTAACCTTTTTGCTTATGAACAGGAGGCGCCTATTGCTGATCATTTCGATGTAGATTCCCTGTATTTACTTTGATCAAGAACAAGAAAAATTCTGGAGGATGAGAAATGAGTAAGAATAAATTGTCTTTAACTTTGGTAAGCCTGTTGCTTTTAACCTCAATGCTGCTTTCTGCATGTGGTGGGCAAGCTGCTACCGCAACTGCTGCAGCAACAACAGCAGCGGCCAC
>PMIV01000063.1:0-16241 GCA_003158355.1 Anaerolineaceae bacterium | reverse complement strand
GTGACCTGGGATATCAAACAGGACCAGTTCTCCAACCTCATTAATGAGACCCCTCGTTTGCTTGCTGGCGACAATGCACCTGATCTGATCCGCTTACCCACCATGGTCTCCTTCGCCAAACAAGGTTTGTTGATGAATTTGGATGACTATGCCAAAGCCTTCGGCTGGGATAAATGGAGCATGGCTCAGATCAATCAGAACCGGGTTTCTACCGATGGTATTCGTGGTTCCGGTTCCCTCTATGCATGGGGCCTCAACTACAGCTTGACTGGTGTTTTCTACAATAAAGCAGAAGCAGCCAAAATTGGTATGACCGACGCTCCTAAGACTCTGGCCGAATTCGATGATTTGCTGGCCAAAGCTAAAACTGCCGGTTTGACCCCAATTATGCAGTGGGGTAGTGCAAAGAGCGGTATGGGCCTGGCCTTCCCGCTGCAACAACTTATGGCTTCCGTTGGCGATACAACTCCGATCAGCGAGTGGATCTATAACAAAGCCGGCGCTACCATTGATACCCCCTCCAACCTGACTGCTGCTCAGCACCTCGAACAATGGGTCAAGGCTGGTTACTTCCCGACCGATATCAACGCCATCGAGTATACTGATGCCAACGCTCGTTTTGAGAAGGGCGAAGGTGTCTTCATCTTCAATGGTGATTGGCAGAATGCTGACTTTGACAAGAATATGGCTGGAAATATCGGTTTCTTCCTGATGCCGCCTGCGACCGCTGGTGGAAACCCCGCAGCTATGTCTTCACCGTTGACCTACGGTATCGCTGCAAAAGCCAAACACGCTGATTGCGCCGCTTTCTTCCTGAACTGGGTCGCAACCAACGATAAAGCCCGCCAGATCGATGTTGCAGTCGGTGGCTCCAATCCTGGTGGCCCCGATGATGCAACCATGCCCACTGTTGCTGCTGGCTCCATAACCAATGACACTTTGGCTGCTGGTCTTGTGATTGGTAAAGCTGGTACTGCGATGGACTTCATTGCCAATTCAACCAGCGCAATCTTTGCGCAGGGTTGGACTCCTGAACTGCAGAAGATGGTTGGCGGTAAAGAAGAAGCCGCTGGACTATTGAAAGCTGTCCAGGCTGAATACGAATCGGAATTAGCTCAATAATTAAAAAAGGCCACGAGACAATGCCTGTATCAAAGGAATCGATTATGAAATCAAAATTGAAATCAGACAACAGCCCTGTGGCTTCAGTTCCCTCCCGGCGGAATTCCTCCAACGGAATCCGCCGGGAAGTCCTCATCGGATGGCTTTTCGTAATACCAGCACTGGCCTTCTATCTTTTTTTTGTGATTTTCCCGCTGATCATGAGCATCCGTTACTCGTTCTTTAACTGGAACGGGATCACCAAAATGACCTTTGTGGGGTTGAAGAATTACATCACAGTCTTTAAGGTTCCGGATCTTTTCGGAACGATCATCAACGCGTTTGAACTGGTAGTTTATTTCAGTGTTTTCCCGGTGGGGATCGGATTGCTGATTGCCAGTATCATCCATCGTGTTGCCTCGGGAAAATTTGGAGAAGCCGCACGTACCATTTTATTCCTTCCTCAAATCATTCCTCTCGTTGCGGCCGGTATCATTTGGGGCTGGCTTTTGTCATCATCAGGCCTGGTTAATGAGATTCTCAAGACATTAGGTCTTGGAGTAATTACCCGAGCCTGGTTGGGCGATTTTACCTGGGCGCTTCCATCTGTTGGTTTCATCGGTGTATGGGTTTTGTTGGGCTTCTGCACGCTATTGCTGCTGACCGGTATTAACAAGATTGATCCTTCACTCTATGAATCTGCTCGGATTGACGGTGCCACCTGGTGGAATGAGTTTACTTCAATTACTATACCGCTTTTGAAAAACGAGATCGGCGTTTGCCTCACGGTTACGGTTACGAATGCCCTGGCTGCCTTTGATATCGTTTATGTTACTACCGCGGGTGGACCAGGAAATTCGACCTCTGTTCCTGGGGTTCAAATTTACATTCTTGCCTTCACCCAGCAGCGGATTGGTCTGGCTTCTGCGCTGGCAGTTTTACTGCTGATCATGGTCTTGATCGTCGTTATCCCCATTCAACTACTTAGCAAGGAGTCAGCGCAATGAAAATCTCACGCGGAGAAGTCATCACAGGGCGCGCCTTTTTGCTATTGATGATGCTGATCACTGTATTGCCCTTTATCAGTATTTTCACGACTGCTTTATATCCCTCCGGTACCATTCCGGATGGATTATCCTGGCCGGCAAACCCACAGTGGGGCAACTTCATTACGGCTTTCAAAGTAGCCAATATGGGTACTCTGCTGGAATCCAGTTTATCAATCGTGCTGATGGTGGTACCCATCGCATTGTTGATTTCGACCATGGCCGCTTTTGCGATCGGTCAATTGAGAATTCCAGGGTCTAATTTCCTTCTGTTTCTGTTTGTTTTTGGCCTCACGCTCCCGATGGGCGGCATTATCGTTCCCCTCTATTATATGGAGCGCACAATTGGTATTTACAATACCCGGTTTGCGATTGCGTTGCCGCTGATCGCTTTGTACATGCCCTTTTCTGTATATTGGATGCGCACCCATTTCGTCAATATGCCTCATGAGATCACAGAAGCTGCACAGGTGGATGGTGCCAATACCTGGGATCTATTCTGGCGCATTCATTTGCCCCTAGCGCAGGCTCCTATTACCTCACTTGGCATCTTGATGTCCGTCTGGACGTGGAATCAATTCCTGCTGGCACTTGTACTCGTCGAGAATCCCGCTCATCGAACTATGGCAGGCGCATTGGGCGCTTTCCAGGGTCACTATGCGACCGATGTTCCTTTGCTATGTGCCGGCACGATTGTTGTTCTGGTGCCGACGCTGGTTATTTTCGTTATTTTCCAGAGGCAGATTATTTCAGCGATGCTGCAAGGCGCCATCAAGGGTTAACCATTATTGCCAAAGATATAGATTCTTATGTTTAAGTATTTAGATTTCCATCTGTTTTCTTTTTAGTAACCATGATTATTCGCACTTCTTATTACCCAGATAGGATTAGAAGTGTTTTTATGGGGTGTTGCATCTAGAAAATTGATTGTGTGGCTTTAGGAAAGGGCTCTTTCTGAAAACAGGTTGACAGTAAGTTATAAAGTGTGCCTATGTTCAATTGAGCTTCAAAAAAAGTACTTGTTTGAGGTGGTTTGCAAGCAGGTTGGTAAGAAGTTTGCGAATTAGAAATGTTATTCGGTGGTTGATTTTATTGTAAAAGATGAGGATTCATCATATGAATTCTGGGAGTGGGTCACGAATGAGTGTGAAGAACAAAGTTCAATTAATCACCTATGCTGATTCTTTAGGTGGAGATCTGAAGAAATTAAGACATGTATTAAACACCCACTTTAAGGGGCTATTTCAAGGTGGAGTTCATATTCTTCCGCCTTTTCCTTCTTCTGGTGATCGTGGATTTTCTCCAGTGACATATTTCCAGATCGAACCCAGCTTTGGAGATTGGGAGGATATTCAGGCGTTAGCGGCTGATCAGGATGTATTGCTCGACCTGATGGTAAACCATATGTCATCGAACTCCATGTTCTTTCAAGACTTCTTAAAGAACGGCTCAAAATCAGAATATGCAGAGATGTTCCTTTCGGTAAAGAAAATCTGGCCTGACGGAAACCCCAAAAAAGAAGACCTGGATAAGATTTTCTTGCGCCGTACTGTACCATTTTCAGACTTTACAGTCGGTAATGGAGAAAAACAAACCTTATGGACAACCTTTGGAAATGGGAATCCATCTGACCAGGTAGATATAGATGTTAACTCTCCTGTGACCAGAGCTTTGTATACTAAAATCATTGAGTATTTTCGCGCCAATCATGTCAGAATTGTACGCCTGGATGCTGTGGGTTATGTGATCAAAAAAGCAGGGACTCCTTGCTTTTTCGTTGAGCCGGAAATTTTCCTGTTTATGGACTGGATCAGGGACCTGGCTGTGAAAAATGGGATCGAACTGCTTCCAGAAGTACATGCTGACCTTGCTACTCAACGTCAACTGGTTGATCGCGGTTACTGGATCTACGATTTCATCCTTCCTTACTTGATCTTGGAAACATTGATCAAAAAGCGCAGTCACACGTTGAAAGAGTATTTAAAAGTCAGACCTTCCCACCAATTTACCATGCTCGATTGTCATGACGGCATTCCAGTCAAACCTGATTTGAATGGATTTTACAACTCGCAAGATGTTAACGATCTGATGGATATCTGCCAGAAACGCGGCGCGGGTTTTAGCCGGGTGATTTCTGTAGAGCATAAAGATGCCGATGGTTTTGACGTTCACCAAATATGTGGCACTTACTATTCCATGTTGGGTGGGGATGACGATGCTTATTTTGCTGCACGGGCGATTCAGCTTTTCACGCCGGGTATTCCGCAGATTTATTATGTGGGGCTGCTCGCAGGAAAAAATGATGTCGATGCAGCAGAGAAATCGGGTGAAATGCGTGAAGTCAACCGCCACTCATATACCCTTGAGGAGATCGATCAAGAAATCGAGCGTCCTGTTGTAAAACGCCTACTGCGGTTGATTGAATTCAGAAATAATTATCCGGCATTTGATGGTGATTGCACGTTTGATGATTGCAGTGATGAAGAACTATCCATTACCTGGATAAAAAAGAACTTACAGACAAATCTCTACATCGACCTGAAGTTGAATGCGGTAAAGATTTCGTTTTTGGACGAAAAATCGGGTAAGCAGGCGAGCCTTGATTAATGCTTCAGATGCACCAGTTAAAAAGCCCTGAGCCAGTATTAGGGTAATATATAAAAAATAAAAATATTTTGTTCGGAGAGTAATATGCCACTAACATTCGATTTGCCTTTCGATGAACTGAAAAAATATCAGGGGATTAACCCAAGACCGGCAAATTTCGACGAGTTTTGGGCGAATGCCTTGCAAGAAATGAATGCCATTGACCCCAAAGTTGAACTGGTCCCCGCTGAGTTTCAAGCTAATGGATGTGAATGTTTTGATATGTACTTCACCGGAGTAGGCGGCGCGCGCATACATGCCAAATTATTGCGTCCAAACAAATCAGCCAAGCCCCATCCTGCCGTGCTCATGTTCCACGGGTACACAGGCAATTCCGGCGATTGGGTAGATAAATTGAGTTATGTCGCACAGGGATTTACCGTGGCCGCTCTGGATTGCCGCGGACAGGGTAATATTTCTGAAGATGTCGGAGGGGTCATTGGCAATACACTCCACGGGCATATCATTCGCGGCCTGGATGATGCCTTGCAAGGCCACCCAGAAAAGTTGCTGTTCCGCCAGGTATTTTTGGATACTGCCGAACTGGCCAAGATCGTTATGAACATGCCAGATGTTGATCCTGAAAAGGTTGGCGCTTTAGGCGGAAGCCAGGGTGGTGCGCTTACTGTAGCTTGCTCTGCACTTGAACCACGAATTAAAAAGGCTGCCCCCATGTACCCATTCCTCAGCGATTACAAACGTGTCTGGTCTATGGACCAGGGCAGTCTGGCTTATCTAGAATTGCGCGAATATTTCCGTTTCTTCGACCCTACCCATAAAAATGAGGACAAAGTATTTGAAAACCTGGGGTACATTGATATCCAGAATTTAGTGCCGCGTATCAAAGCAGATGTATTGTGGGGTATCGGATTGATGGATGTAACCTGCCCGCCATCTTCACAATTTGCAGCATACAATAAAATCAATTCAAAGAAATCGATGGTTATTTATCCTGATTACGATCATGAAGTTTTACCAGGCTTCAATGATAAAGCTTTTCAGTTCATGATGGAATTGAAATAAGCTGTAGAATACTGATTTTCACCAAGTTAAAGACGGGGATCAATATCTTTTATTTACTGTAATTTCAAAACAGACCGTAGCTGCAACACGAACTAAGCTAGGTTAGAATTGTAGGCCTTTAGGTGTATAGTGGGGGTGTACTATTTCTGGTCTGTCATTGAGAAGTTTGACTTCTATAATCTTCATTTATTATGTATGCCTGATTATTAACTTTAAAATTTAAGGGATTTATTTTACTTGAATTTTTCCATCTGAAATATCCTGTGTTCAATTTTTCGATCATTATTATTTAGTATTCATTAATTACATCTTTGTTGTGTGTCTGAGGCAAAGGTGTTTGTCCAAAAGTTCTTTTTGCAAGGAAAAACTCTAGATTTGTTCGCATTAGCTACTCTACTAGAATAATAAACACAGTGACACAATCAAAGAGAATTAGTAACCTTAATAGATCGGAACGGCAAGATTTTGGGTATAGCATCTAACGCCGGTTCGTAGTCGGGGGAGGATTACTTCCATATGTCGAACTTGTAGGACGGCCAGGGATTACCCACACCACACTAATCAGAACGCCGATGCTGCTGCCGGAACCAACACCAATAATAGAATCAAGCACTACGAAATTGATTTCGTAGATTTTCGTTCGATAATTGAAACTGGTAAAACAATTTCTTGTACACTATCGATTAACTCTCCGTCAATGGTTTCAAGCAGCCTCTGGGTTGCACGTTGACCCATATCATAGGCTGGTTGATCTGCTACGGTAAGGAAGGGATCTACGACAATCGCTAAAGGGAGATCATCAAACCCAACTACCGATATTTCATCAGGTACGCTCACTTGAGCATCACGAAGTGCTTTTAATGCTCCGATCGCAATAAAGTTATTACTTGCAAACATTGCAGTTGGTCTGGGGGAAAGGGAAAGCAGTTTTTTTGTCATTTGGTATCCACTATCGACAGAAAACTCCCCTGAAAAAATCAATTGATCATTAACTTCCAGGCCTGTTTCTTGTAGGGCAAACCGATACCCAGCCATTCGGTCCTCAGCAGAAGACACTCCAAATGGCCCTCGTAAAATTGCAATTCTGCGGTGACCTAATTTTAAGAGNNCCATCGACCTGTTTCTGGATCAAGGTTTGTAAATAGGCCGATTGCTTTTGAGCGGATTCATCGGTATTGCAGAAGATAACATTGTAACCTTTTGTACTGGCAGCATCTTCAACCCCGCGTGCCACGGTAGTCCAGAAAGGGTTGGTGATGTCAGTGATAACCAAAGCAAGAGTATGCGTTCTTTTTGATTTTAGACTGCGGGCCAAAACATTGGGGACATAATTGAGCTGTTCGGCTGCTTGTTTTACACGTTGCCTTACATCCTCGCTTGCATATCCAGAATCATTGATGACCCTGGACGCAGTAATCGGTGCTACTCCAGCTAATTTTGCTACTTCGCGAATCGTTGGCATGTTTACAAATATTCTTTCATATCGTTTATACAAAAAGTATACACTATTGCAATACGAACTAGCGAATAAATTTTATAATAATTCAATTTAATTTATAATATCATCAGTTTCAAATCAACCTTGATCGTTGTTGAAGTGATCAAGCTTTTATAAAAAATCTAGGCTGATTCCAGAATTATATTCGCGTACTGCGTGCAATCCCCTGTGCGAATCAGGCCGATGGTTTTTGGAACCCGTAATTTAAATTCAACATGCGGCTCAAATTTTACTGGAATCTTTCCTACAGCAGATTCAAAAAGTTGGATCGTTTCTAAAGAATTGTTCTGCTTAAATTCTTGAGCCATATATATTTGCCCGATGTTAAAATTCGTTTTTAGGGCGCTAAAAACCTGCAATACTGTGGGGATATCATCGATAAGCGAAATATCCACAGTCTCGATCATCGGCCAATACGGGAATCCGCGGTCAGAGATGACCAATGTATTAGTGTGGCGAACACGTGCTATGAGAGAAAGAATCTTTGGATTAAGAATTCCTGTTTTGATCATAGAATATCCCTTCTTCTAAGTTTATATCGAATGTTCATTCATTGGTAAATATTGACACTTAATCAAATTAAACCAGCATGTGTTAAATATACTGCGATCTTCCGGTTTTCTTCAGTAATTCAACCAGCGCTTTTACATCTTGTTCCCGATCGCGTGAGCAAACCATGACCACATCATCGGTGTCGATGATCACTAGATCTTGCACGCCCATTGTAGCCACCAAACGTTTCCCTCCGAAAGCGAGTGTGTTGCTTGTATCGATCGAAATGTGTTGGCCGATGAAAGTGTTATTTTCAGAATCAGTGGGTAAAAGGTTGAATAAACTTCCCCAACTACCGATATCTGTCCAGCCAATTTCAACGGGAATGACGATACCATTTTTGGCACCTTCCATAATGCCATAATCGATCGTGTTTTTTACAATTCCGGGCCAAATTTGTTCTATTACCGTTTTATATTCAGCCGATCCAACAACCGCTTTAACACGCATCAATTGGGAATAGAAATCCGGCATTTGTCTTTCAAATTCCTGTAGAATGGTCGATGCCTGCCAAATAAACATACCGCTATTCCAGGAGTAGTTTCCGCTCTCGACCATTTTTTTGGCAGTAACCAGATCAGGTTTCTCTGTAAATTGCTCAACAGCAAAGTAAGGGAACCCATTTTCCTCACCAAGTAAAGCACCTTGTTTTATATATCCAAATCCCGTAGAAGGAGTTGAGGATTTTATTCCCAAAGTGATCAGATTCCCATCCCGGGCAATTTTTTCAGCGGTAGTGAGAACGCTACAGAAATGCTCTGTTTCGGTGATGAAGTGATCGGCTGTGAGAATAGTCATGCAAGCTTCGGGGTCTTGTGCTAATAAATGGATGGATGCCAGTCCAATCGCCGAGGCTGTACCGCGGCCTTCAGGTTCAAGAATGAAATTTTTTGTAGGGATTTCGGGGGTTTGTTTTTGGAGAATGGCCGCATGATGTGCTACTGTGACAACAAAAATGCGATCAGGCGGAAATAAAGGGGCTATTCGCTCCACTGCATACTGAAACATCGTTTTCTCGCCAATGAGCTTGAGGGCTTGCTTTGGATAATGCTGTCGGCTGAGAGGCCAGAGTCTGGTTCCGGAACCACCGGCTAAAATGACCGCGTAATACATTCTAACCTCCTTAAAAACCCACTTTGTAAAAGTTAAGGTGCGGGGGTGTTTCAACACCCCCGCTTCTTGAGCTACGGTAACTACATGAGCCTAAAAACCACGCAGTGTAGTACTTTGCCTGGCTTTTAACCCTGGTTTTGGTTTACGTCTTAGAATCACGTATTTAAGGCCATGCTCCCGACAAAACTCTCTTTTTTCGGGTACATCACCATCTTCATTCACCGCATAAATATCCGGTTTTATCTTTTCGATCTCAGGCTCAGCATCCATCCATCCGTGCCCGGTTGAGATCAATGCCTGGTTTACAAAACGTATGGATTGCACCATGTATATGCGTTCATCCTCGGAAAACAACGGATGACCCTCTCCTTTGAGCAAACGCAAGTTTTGATCGTGTCCAACAACCACGTAAAGGTCACCCAGTTCAGCAGTTTCTTCAAAAAAACGTACATGCCCAGTATGCAGCCAATCAAAGCTGCCGGTCACGATCACCTTTTGGCGAGAAGGATCGAACGCCTTTGTAAATGGAATAATTGGAAATACTACTAATTCGGATTCTTTTACAATAGAATATTGGATTCCATGAAGTAAACAATACTGACGAGTTAATGGTGAATCTTCGCTTTCTCGCACTACCCATACTTCGGGCTTTATCCTTTTGATCTGGGGTACTTCTTCCTGGTTTATTTGCCTATCGCAAAGGAAGACATGCTGTACATAACGAACGGATTCTAAAAAATATTGGCGTTCTTCCTCAGGGAACTCAGGACTTCTACATTCAATTTGTTGAAATAAACTATCTGACCATAAAAAGACATTCACCGCTCCAAACTTAGAAGCTTCTTGTAAAAAACGGATGTCTTGAGATTTAATATTGTTAAAACTTCCTGCTACGATGACTGTTTTCATTACGCAATCCTTATTTCCACTTTAAAACTATTTGGAACAGGTTCGTCTGAGACAATATAAAGATAACCCCCTCCACATCCAGAATACATTGCTCCATAATAACGTTTTTGATAAGTAGATAATATTTCCAGTAGATCGACATCAATGTTGGAATCCACGACGGTGTTTGGCAAAATATTTTGCCAACAGACCATACATTCATTCATTGAGGCACCTAAACCAATAGCATCCTTCGTCACTATAGCATTAAAACAATCCTTACCTGTTTGACCAAGTCGTTCGATCCAGGTTGGATCGAGATTTTGTTTTTGTAATGGATCATATCCAAACGGGCGTTGGTTCACTGGCATGATGGAGATCATTTTCTCTAACCAACTGACCACATCGGGATCCTTATTCGTTTCAATATGGATCGGGAAATACCCCCCCTCAAAGGTTGAATCGTAATCCAAACGGTTGATTCCAGGGTAAATAATACCAGCCATATCCTGGGAGCCTGATGGAGCTGATTTCCCAACATTTTCTGCCGAATATAGTTCGCGCATCAATGCTGGGGGTTCTCTTTTTGGTAATTCATTTCCCCAAATTTGCATTGCCACTTTACGAGTGCTTGTTCCCATGCCACATCGATCTAAAAATTGGACATCAGGCTTCAAAGATACAACCACCATCGACCCTGGCGGTTGTGGATTATGCTTTGAAAGCAAGGGTTGGTCGATCCAACCACCTGCGAAAGCCATTCGGTAAGGTATATGGGTTGTTGGGGTTATTTTTTGTTGGAGATTAAGGGTCATGGATTATCCAGACAGAATATAATTTGAGGTCGTGGTGGTATTCCTGGTTCAGCTGACAACCAGGAATACCAGACATAAAGGAGAGGAAGCAATGAAACCTTAATTGTTGTGGTAACCGGCAGGAGTCGGTTTCCCGGCTTTGCGGTCAGTAAATTGTTGTTTGATCCAATTGTAGGTTTTTTCCATACCTGTTCGAAGGGGGGTGTTGGGTTCCCAATCGAGGGTTTGTTTGATAAAGGTGTTATCACTGTTGCGTCCAGCGACACCGCGAGGAGCATCCAGATCGTAATGGCGTTCCAATTTGACTCCCGCGATATCTTCTACCATGCTCACAAGATTATCAACAGAAATAAGTTCGCTTGTACCCAGGTTAATTGGGGTCGCGATCAAGTCATCGCTGTGCATGATCATATCAATGCCTTTTACACAATCATCGATGAACATGAAACTGCGGGTTTGGCTGCCATCACCCCAAATTGTGATATTGTGATCTTTCTTTTCCACGGCTTCAATCACTTTGCGAGACAAAGCAGCAGGCGCTTTTTCGCGGCCGCCATCCCATGTGCCATTGGGGCCGTAAACATTATGGAACCGCGCGATGGCAGTTCTAAAGTGGCGTTCAGCCCAATATTCCTGACAGAACATTTCGGAAACTAATTTTTCCCAACCATATCCGCGTTCAGCCATGGCAGGGTATGCATCAGATTCTTTTAGCGCCCGGACGTTGGGATCTTTTTGCAGGTTAGTGTTGTAGGCACAGGCAGAAGAGGAATAAAAATAGTGATCGACACCTGCCCAATAAGCGGCTTCGATCATGTGAGTGTTGATCAATATGCTGCGGAGACATTCCACTCTAAAATGTTCGATAAAACCCATCCCGCCCATATCCGCGGCCAGGTTATAAACCTCTGAAGCTCCTTCGGCGGCACGTTTACAGTTTTCTCTATAACTCAGATCCAGAGATAAACTTTCAACATCTGGGATCCTTTGGTACCACATGGGCAGAGGTTTTTTATCAACAGCACGGATATTAGTGAAACCTTGATTGTGAAAATATCTAACCAATGATCCGCCAATAAATCCGCCAGCGCCTGTAACAAGGATCAAATCGTCTTTTTTACGAGTAGTTAACGCAGTTGAGTTGTTCTTCATAAATGTATCCTTTCTTAACGTATATGATTGTATGGTATCGTTACCATAGAAACATATTAACAGATAGAATTGTCATTGTCAAGTATCAATATTTGCTTTTTTAGCAATTGTAAAAAAATATTCAATCGCTAGAATTTAAAAGATAAAATATTTCACAATAAGCATGTTGGCTTGATCTCTGCAAAATCTGCGGCATTCCGCACAGTGATTCCGGAGTAAACCGCACGGCGATTCCGGGGCATTCCGCACAGTGATTCCGGACCATTCCGCACACTTTTGGGGTAGAGAGAAACACTGGTTAATCCCAAAATATGGCATGCTATTTCCTTGAGGAACAAGGAGGGTCGGCATGGCCAAGAAACGGTTAACCATGAAGAAAATCACAGAAGTATTGAGGTTGAAATTTGAATCGAAGTTATCCAATCGGGTAATAGCCGGAGCTTGTAAGATATCCAACAGCACGGTTGGTGAGTACTTGAAAAGGGCAGAGACCGCCGGAGTCAGCTGGCCGCTTGGAGAGATCGGTGAAGAGGAACTGTACCAGAAATTGTTTCCTGAACAGAAGGCTGTGCCCTCAGTGCGAGAATATCCCATGCCAGACTGGGAAGCAGTACAAAAGGAGAAACGGTTGAAGGGGGTCACTCTGCAGCTGCTATGGCAGGAGTACAAAGAAAAATACCCGGAAGGATATCAATACTCCCAATATTGCGAACACTACCAACGCTGGAAGAAAAGCCAGATAGAACCCAGTAAACACATTGAACACACGGGTGGTGAAGAAATGCAGGTGGATTATGTCGGGCTAAAGATCCCCGTGGTCAATCCAGAAACAGGTGAAATCAGCAAGGCTTCGGTATTTGTAGCCACCTTGCCTGCCAGTGATTACATTTATGCAGAAGCGCAAGCCAGCGAAAACCAGTGCAATTGGAATAATGGTCATGTAAGGGCTCTGGAATATTTTGGTGGCGTGGTAAAGATCGTTATACCTGATAATTTACGTACCGGGGTCACCAAGCCCAATTACTATGAACCAGGGGTCAACCTGGCTTATCAGGAGCTGGCTGAATACTACCAGTTTGCAGTATTACCCGCCAGAATTAAAAAACCAAAAGACAAAAGTAGTGCCGAAAACGCAGTTCAAAACGTGGAACGCTGGATAATCGCACCCCTCAGAAACCGCCAGTTCTTTAGTTTGCATGAAGTCAATGCGGCGATTAAAGAGCTATTGGAACAACTGAATAATAAAGTCATGAAGTCAGTGGGCCGCTCACGTCGCCAGGAATTTGAAGAGATCGATCAACCTAACCTGCGACCCTTGCCTGAAAAGCCTTATGAATATGCAGAGCGGAAAACAGCCACGGTGCATATCGATTACCATGTAGAGTTTGAAGGACATCTGTATTCAGTCCCATATACCCTGATCCACCAAAAAGTAGACATTCACGCCACAGAAAGAATGGTGGAGATCTTCCATCAGGGGAAATCGGTCGCGATCCATCCACGTAACTTCCATCCCGGACGTTATTCCACCTTGCGTGAACACATGCCAGCCAACCATCAATTTATGGAGGATATTAATTCAGAGAGATTGATCGAGTGGGCAGACAGTATTGGCCCTCATACTGCCGCGATGGTGAAAGCCACTCTCCAATCGCGAGCGTTTCCTCAACAAGCTTACCGAACTTGTTTGGGTATCCTCAGTCTGGCCAAGAAATATAGCCATCCTTTGTTGGAACAAGCCTGCCAAACTGTTTTTGAGGCTAAAGTGTTCTCATGTAAGGCAGTGGTCCAGGAATTGGTCTTCCTGCAAAAACAGACTCCTCCTGCTCCAATTGAAAGCCTCCCCACTCACAAGAATATCCGCGGAGCGGAATACTATTCGGAAAGGAACCTCTCATGATCTCACAAACACTGATGGATAAACTACTGCAGTTACGATTACCCGCTTTCCGTGAGGGCCTGCGTGAACAGGTTTCCAACCCTCAATATGCCCAATTGTCTTTTGAAGATCGTTTGTCTCTATTGGTGGATCTGGAATGTAACCGCCGTTTGGACAGCCGTACCCAGCGGCGTCTGAAACAGGCGGAGTTTCCCATGCAAGCCACTGTGGAGGACCTGGATTTCTCCCCTGAGCGAGGTTTGGAACGCAGTCTGGTTCTTGAACTTGCTCAGTGCAATTGGGTGGACAAAGCACTCAATATCCTCGTTGAGGGAGCTACCGGTACCGGAAAATCTTACCTGGCTTGCTCTCTGGGAGTGGCAGCCTGCAGATCGAGTTATTCAGTCCGTTACCTGCGTACTGCCCGTTTTCTGCTTACTCTCAATCATGCCCGGCAGGAGGATTCTTATCTCAACTTGCTTCGTTCTTTATCCAGAACCGATGTGTTGATTCTGGATGATTGGATGCGTGACCCTATTCAGTTGTCTGCAGCTCAGGATTTGTTGGAAGTGTTCGATGATCGCTTTGGTAGATCTGCTACCATCATTGTCTCGCAAGTGCCGGTCTCAGATTGGCACGCCCGCTTCCCAGACCCAACTCTGGCAGATGCCATCCTGGATCGTACCATTCACAATGCCTATCGACTGAATTTGTTAGGAGATTCCCAAAGAAAACTGAGAGGATTCCGGACTATATCGCACACCTGATGTACAATAATTTCGACCAGTGTTTTCCCTCTCCTGACCGTGCGCAATGCTCCGGAATGGGTGTGCGATATCACCGGAATTTCCAATTATTAATTCCATTGAATCTTGTGTCTAAAGACAATAATAAAACTACGACCACCATCTCGGCTTTTTCAACAATCTTTTTTCACTGAATTAAATGTAATTGCTTTGACAATATCACATAGGTGCAACTCTGAAAAAAGTCATCATATCGCCAGAGGCAAGCTGGCACAAGCTCCAAAGGTCATTTGGTCGACAGAATTCATCAGCGAAGCGGGTAGATTTGGGGAAATCCTGGGTAAGTTAAGCTGTTTCGGGATCACTTTCACATCATTTCGAAAATCAGCTTGAGCAAGCTCGTTCGCTGTACCAACTCACCTTATTTCTTGTAGGTTATTTGGATGCGGTTAAAGAGTTTGCCGAAGCACGTCAGGTTCCTCGACAAGGTGCGTACCATGTTGCAGAAACAGGGCCAGCAGTGTGCGGCTATCAGGCTGAGGCTCTTGATGGTCCTTCGGTGGAATTGTGCGCGTTGCAGCAGGTTCGGCAAGCGCTAGGATGATATTCTCAAAGCCAGCAGGAGCGTAGAAATTGAGAATGTGAGCGCTCTGGCTATCAACGCGGAAACTGTGGACGGTTCCTTTCGGAATAGAGACAAAGCCTCCAGTCGTTGCTTGCATTTGCTGTCCATTCGCCATATAGGTAATGGTTCCCTCAATGATGTAGAACGCTTCATCCTGCTCATGGTAGTGAGGGGTTGGTCCTGAGTCCTTTGGACACCATTCCTCCATCAAAGAATAACTTCCTGCGGTCTGATCGCCCGTTGCCAGCATTACCCACAGAATGCCAACGTTCCAGTAGGCAGGGGATGTGGTGTTTTGTAGAACATAGGGCTGCGAAGAGGTTGGAAATTGAGTCATTGCTTTCTCCTTTTGTGCCGTTGAAATGTGATTACGCTCCAGCGGTTACACCAGATGCGGCTGGCAATACCAATGGAGCGGATGGGAATAGCGAAGTTGTGCCTTATCGTGCCATGCTGTAGTTGGCAGAAAGGTAATCATCCAGGCTCGTAAAGGTCAGATCCGGGTAGCGACCGTTTTCAACGGCTATAAACGGAGGGGTGGTGAGCATAGAGATGAAGTACCATAGCCCAATCGCTTCCCAGGGATTCGCCTTCTGTCGGATGATATTTCGCAATTCGTCGATTGAGCCATCAATGTGGCAGGAGAGTGACCTGTCACTGATGCGCGCTATGTCGTCGATGATGCGACCCATAGTCGTCTCCGCACCGGCAATGGCATACACGCCACCTGAGACGCTCCAATCAACAGCAATCTTCGAGGTGAAGCGGGCTGTGTCGTCAATCGTGGTCAAGTTGAATGGTTCTTCCCCGGTGCCCCAGTAGTGTGCGGTCCCTTCCTGTATATTGACAATATTTGCCGCTTGGGGATCGAGAATGGTATCCATAAAACCGCCAGTGAGCACATGGATGACTTCAAGGTCCATTGCGTCGAGTTCTGCATTAACCTCCCGGCGCATGTCAAACATGGGCGCGCCTTGAGGAGCTTTGAAGAGGTCGAGGGCGAAGTCGGATGGCAGGAACCGTCTGACACCGTTTCGCTGGGCGGCACGGGCGAGTGCGAGTTGCCCGTCGATAATGATGTCGGATCCGCCTTGCACGGCTGAAATGACGACATCGACATTAGTGGTGGCACGATTGAGGCTAGACTCTTCGTTCAG
>PMIV01000098.1 GCA_003158355.1 Anaerolineaceae bacterium | reverse complement strand
ATCGGCCACCCTGAAGTAACCATCGATTACGTTGAAGCTATTGTCAAATTAAGTAATCAAGTGATTGGCGATTGTCATAAGATCATCGGTAAAAAAGCCAATCTACACGTGGGCGTCAGCACATTTGTTCCCAAACCTCAGACGCCTTTCCAGTGGGTCGCCGCTGACGTTCAGGAATCCATTTACGCCAAGCAAAAGATCTTGCGCGACAACCTGCGCGGTCCCGGTTTAAAATTCACCTGGTCCAACCCCAAAGAAACCATTCTGGAGGCTGCTTTATCCCGCGGTGATCGCCGCCTGGGAAAAGTGATTTATACTGCCTGGCAAATGGGTGCCAAGTTTGATGCCTGGCAGGACCAATACCAGTACAACACCTGGCTGGCTGCCTTCGAAGCTTGCGGAATCGACCCCAATTTTTATATTGCGCGCACCCGACCTTTGGATGAGGTATTCCCCTGGGATCATATCAGCACAGGGGTCACTCGTAAGTACCTGGAAAGCGAATACAAAAAGTCGCTGACGGGTGAATTTACCAATGATTGCCGTGAGGATTGTAATAGCTGCGGTATTTTACCTGTGTTCAACGACATGCGCCGTGAACATCCCGGTCAGCTTTGGTTATGCCCGGAGGTGAAATAATGCAGCGCATCCGTATTTCATACAATAAAGGCATCGAATTGCAATATACTGGCAACCTGGATATGCACAAGGTTTGGGAACGTATTTTTCGCCGTGCCTGTTTGCCCCTGGCTTATTCACAGGGATTCCACCCGCAGCCAAAATTACAGCAGGCAGCTCCATTACCCCTGGGGTTCACCAGTAAAGCCGAAATTTTGGATGTCTGGCTGGATTCCGACGAATCGATAGAAGAGATCTCAAAAAAAATTGTCTCCACGGCTCAACCTGGTATTACCGTACGTGAAGTGAAAAATATACCGCTTCTCAGTGAGCCGCTGCCGAACCTGGTGACTGCTTCTGAATACCTGATCACATGCGACGAGGACCTTGAACCCGCGCTTATCCAAAACAGCATTCAAGAATTTTTAGCCAAAACAGGTATAGAAAGAGAACGTCGCGGTAAACCATACGACTTGCGTCCTTTGGTGCAATCCCTAACGGTTGAATCTGCTCACCCGCTCACCCTTAAAATGCTGCTCTCTTCCCTGCCAGGAGCTACCGGCAGGCCCGAAGAAGTGCTCGAAGAGTTAAAGGTTGACCCTTTTACAGTCGATATCGATCGAACTCTACTGGTTCTGAACCAACTTTAGGAGGTTACTATAAAATCTATTGTGTATCTGGTCACCAGTGATGGCATGGGCTCCACTTCGGAGTCTGCCCTGAAACATAAATTGGTTACCACCTTCCTGACCCTTCTTGCAGATCAAACCCCGCTGCCTTCTGCCCTGTGTTTTTACACCGACGGCGTCAAACTAGCCTGCGAAGGCTCTCCGGTGCTGGCTCAATTGCAAAAGTTGGAGTCTTTTGGGGTACGTCTCGTCTTGTGCCAGACCTGCCTGAAATACTTCAACCTGGAAGACCAGGTAAAAGTGGGGATCGTGGGGGGTATGGGAGATATTATCACCTGCATGACTCAGTCAGATCAGGTCATTACGCTGTAAAAATGGCCGAGCCGGAATTTCAGATCTACCAGTGCAGCAACGAACAATGTCGCTTTCGCTGCCCGAACAATTTAACCGAAAGAATCATGGAGCGCTGCCCTCTTTGTGGAGAGAAATTAATTCCGCAGGGAAGCGCTTTTATTAATTCCAAGAAACCATCAGCAAATCCAGTTGTTACCGGTCAACCTGCTGTCATTTTTGAAGTTCTTCTGGATAACCTGCGATCTACCCTGAATGTCGGCTCCATCTTTCGCACAGCGGACGGTGCCGGAGTGAATCACATCTTTTGTTGTGGTACTACTCCCACCCCCGAACATGCAAAGATCGCCAAGACCAGCCTGGGAGCAGAGAGTTTCACTCCCTGGTCCTACCATCCAAACGCACTGGACCAGGTGAAATTGAAGCGAGAGTCCGGATACCGGGTGATCTCGATGGAAGCAACCGATTCTTCCAAATCCATTTTTACAACTTTAACTACATCAGCTCAGTCCCCGACTCTGTTGGTTATGGGCAACGAGGTTTCTGGAATTGACCCTGAAATTCTCCAGTATTCCGATCAAGTCCTTTTTATTCCCATGCAGGGGAAAAAGAGTTCCCTCAACGTTGCCGTTGCTTTTGGAATTGCTGTTTACACCTTGTTGAACAATTCCCATATGGAAACGAACGTGATAGGATAGATAATAATTTTTTCGCATCGAGGTAATTATGCCTACTTACGTTTATCGATGTCAGGAGTGCGGCAACCGGTTCGAATCCCTCCGCTCGATGAGAGATTCTGATTCACCAATTGCCTGCGTTTCTTGCCATTCAATGGATACGCAACGCTGCTTAACTACCTTCAGCATAAAGACCAATTCTTCTGGCTCAACTTCAAGTGAATGCAGTTCAACAGGCTGCGGCGGATGCCACGGCGGTTCTTGTGCTTCTTGCGGTCATTAAATCCTATTCGGGAGGAACAACATGTCATTCTATCAAAACAAACTAGCATTAATTACCGGCGGATCAAGCGGAATTGGTCTGGCTCTGGCTAAAGGGATTGCCGCCCAGGGAGGCGATGTGGCAATTCTTGCGCGACATCAAGATTCACTTGATGCAGCAAAAAAAGAGATAGACTCTGTAAAGAAAGACCAGACTCAAAATGTCTACACGATCAATGCAGATATTACCCAGGTTGATTCTATAACGCCTGCATTAACCAAATTCAAATCGTCAGTTGGCCTGCCAGATATTGTCATTAATTCAGCCGGAGTGGCGCAACCGGGAAAATTTGCCTCCCAGAAACCCGAAATCTTCCACTGGATGATGGACGTTAATTATTTTGGTACAGTCAATGTATTAAAGGATATTGTTCCAGAAATGCAGCAGCGCCATTCTGGCGTCGTCGTGAACATCTCTTCAATGGCAGGCATCATCGGTGTCTACGGTTATTCTGCCTATGGAGCTTCCAAGTTCGCAGTCAGCGGATTTACAGATGTTTTGCGCTCCGAATTAAAACCCTATCAGATACAGGTAGCCATTGTTTTCCCTCCAGATACCGATACCCCCCAGCTCAAATACGAAAGCCAGTTCAAACCATTCATCACCAAAGAAGTAGCCGGATCAGCAAATCTGATGTCCGCAGAGGCCGTTGCCAAAGAAACATTATCAGCGATCGCCCGAGGCAAATACATCATCATCCCCGGTTCAGAAGGAAAATTGCTCTATTTTGCCAAAAATTTGCTGGGCAGAGGTATGTACCCGGTGATGGATATGATGGTACGTTCTGCCATAGGCAAATTAAAATTTGGTTAACCTCAAATGACATTCCGCAGCGGATAAAGTAGCATCTTCCAGGTGCCGCCAATTAAACCCTGTGTTATACTTTTTTAACTTTAATATTCCATTTTTAAGAGGTTTAAATGAAAAAAGATTTTTTGGCTGTATCGGATTATTCTCCTGCCGACCTTCAAGAATTGCTGGATCTGGCAGTCAAATTGAAAACTGAGCACTTCAACGGTGGGAACCCTCCCCTGTTTAAAGGAAAAGTTCTTGCCATGGTCTTTCAGAAGCCCAGCCTGCGCACCCGTATGAGCTTTGATATGGCTATGCGCCATATGGGGGGGGATGCCCTGTACATCTCACCCGAAGAGATCGGCCTGGGTAAACGCGAATCTGTTGCCGATGTAGCCCGCGTCATTTCGGGTTATGTTGATGTTTTGATGGCTCGTGTTTTTGCTCACGAACACATTTTGGAATTGGCTAAATGGTCGTCGATTCCCGTCATCAACGGCTTGAGTGACTACAATCATCCCTGCCAGGCAATGGCCGATGCATTAACGATCTACGAAAAGTTTGGCTCACTCAAAGGCCTGAATGTGACATTTGTAGGTGACGGCAACAACGTGGCAGTTTCTCTGATGCACATTTGTACAAAGCTTGGAGCTAATTTCACCATCGCCAACCCTGAAGGGTACGAAATTGTCGGTAAAGCCGTGGAAGATGCCCGTAAATTTGCTGCTGCTTCCGGAAGTAAACTTAGCTTCTTACGCGACCCCCATGAAGCGGTCAAACACGCTCACGTCATTTACACGGATACCTGGACCAGCATGGGTCAGGAAGCCGAGACCGAAAAACGTAAAGTTGTTTTCCCGCCTTACCAAGTGAACGCAAAGCTCGTCTCAGAAGCGGATAAAGATGTAATCGTTATGCACTGTCTGCCGGCACACCGCGGCCAGGAATTAACCGATGAAGTAGCTGATGGCCCTCATTCCGTTATTTTCCCACAGGCACATAACCGACTGCATGCTCAAAAAGCAGTCCTTTTTAAAGTTTTAGAGGCCTAAATTAAAATGAAAAGCCAGGAATACATCAAAATCGAAGATCGCTTTGGTGCACATAATTACCATCCTTTGGATGTAGTGATCAGCAAAGGGAAAGGCGTTTGGGTTTATGATGTAGAGGGAAAAAAATATTTGGATTGTTTAAGTGCGTATTCTGCCCTCAACCAGGGTCATGTTCACCCAGCTATTTTAAAAGCCATGGTTGACCAGGCAAAAAAAGTAACCTTAACCTCGCGCGCTTTTCGCAATGACCAGCTCCCCCTGTTTTATAAAGAACTTGCCGACATGACCGGTTATGAAATGTCGATTCCAATGAACAGTGGTGCTGAAGCGGTTGAGACAGCACTTAAACTGGCGCGTAAATGGGGCTATGCAGTTAAAGGGATCGAGCGTTATAAAGCAGAGATCATTGTCGCCAATGGGAACTTCCACGGCCGTACGATCTCAATCATCTCTTTCTCTTCCGAACAATTCTATAAAAATGATTTCGGCCCTTTCACACCCGGTTTCGTAAATGTAGCATACGGGGATGCTGCTGCCATTGAAAAAGCCATCACCCCTAACACTGCCGCCGTTATGTTGGAACCCATTCAAGGTGAAGGCGGAGTTTTGATTCCTCCCGCCGGTTACCTCAAGCAGGTAGCTGAGATCTGCAAAAAGAATAATGTTCTTCTGGTTGCAGATGAGATCCAGACCGGTCTGGGCCGCACAGGAAAGCTATTTGCCTGCGATCATGAAGGCGTTCGTCCTGACATGGTCATTATTGGCAAAGCTCTTTCGGGTGGATTCTTGCCCATTTCCGCTGTTTTGGCCGATCAACCCATCATGGGCCTGTTCCAACCTGGCGAACACGGATCTACCTTTGGCGGCAGCGCGCTGGCCGCAGCCGTTGGCCGTGCTGCACTGAAAGTCATCCGTGATGAACATTTGGTCGAGAATTCTGCAAAAATGGGTGACTATTTTATGTCCAAATTACGCGGCATCCAGAGCCCGCATATCAAAGAAATTCGCGGTAAAGGGCTGTTGATCGGTGTAGAGCTCAAACCAGAAGCCGGCGGCGCCAGACGTTTCTGTGAAGCACTCATGCAAAAGCAGATCCTTGCTAAAGAGACGCACGAGAATGTGATTCGCTTTGCTCCACCCTGCATTATCGATCAAAAAACCATCGATTGGGCGATGGTGCGCATCACCGAAGTCTTACAAATGAAATAAATCCCTAATAAACAAGCACCCTGGAAAATTAAACTCCAGGGTGCTTTTCAAAATTA
>PMIV01000065.1 GCA_003158355.1 Anaerolineaceae bacterium | reverse complement strand
GAGCGCGGCAACGAAATGACCGAGGTTCTTCAGGAATTCCCTGAATTGATCGACCCGCGTTCAGGACATCCCTTGATGGAGCGCACTGTCTTAATTGCCAACACCTCAAATATGCCTGTTGCTGCGCGTGAAGCCAGTGTTTATACCGGAATCACTATTGCTGAATATTACCGTGACATGGGTTATCATGTCGCTTTGATGGCAGATTCCACTTCCCGTTGGGCAGAAGCCTTACGTGAAGTTTCTGGACGTCTAGAAGAAATGCCTGCAGAGGAAGGCTACCCGGCTTACCTGGCAGCTCGTCTGGCGGAATTTTATGAACGCGCGGGTTACGTCAAAACTCTATCGGGTAATGATGGTTCTGTCAGTATTATTGGGGCTGTTTCCCCTCCAGGCGGTGATTTCTCTGAACCGGTTACACAGCACACTAAACGGTTCATCCGCTGTTTCTGGGCATTGGATAAAGCTCTTGCATCCGCCCGCCATTTCCCTTCCATCAACTGGTTGGATAGTTACAGCGAATATCTGGAAGATGTATCAGAATGGTGGCATCAGCAAACACATCGTGATTGGTATAAGATGCGTAATGAAGCTATGGAAATTCTTAGTGAAGAGAACCGTCTTTCACAGATCGTTAAATTGGTCGGTTCTGATGCATTACCGGATGAGCAACGTCTCGTTCTTGAAACTGCACGTCTTCTTCGCGAAGGGTTTTTGCAGCAAAACGCTATGGATGATATTGATGCCTATTCAACCATTCAAAAACAGATCAGCATGCTTGGCTTGATTTTATATTTCAATGAACGCGCTCGACAGATCATAAAAGCAGGCGCTCCTATAAGCGTCATTCATAGCTTATCTGTAGTGGATACTTTGATTCGTATGAAAACCCAGGTCGCCAATAACAAGTTGGAAATGTTGGATGAAATCCACAAAACGATTGACGAGCAAATGACTCAACTGGAGGCAGATTACAAATGAGTGAATTAGTTAATCGTGGAGGGCAAGAAGTTGTTGGCGTTAGTCGCGTCAACGGTCCAATTATTGTGGTTGAGAATGCGGGTACTGTTGGCTATGATGAGGTTGTAGAAGTTATCGACTCCAATGGTTTGGTTCGCCGCGGTCGTATTCTGGAAGTTGGCGAAAAAGAAGCGGTTGTTGAAGTTTTCTCCGGCACAACTGGTCTTTCAGTTGATGGTACGAATGTCCGTTTTCTAGGCGCACCTCTGCACATTCCGGTTGCAGAAGAAATGCTCGGCCGTGTTTTTGACGGTCTGGGTAACCCGATCGACGGCGGACCGTTNNGATGGTATGAATACACTGGTAATGGGGCAAAAACTTCCCCTTTTCTCTGGGTCAGGAATGCCTCATGATCTTTTAGCAGCTCAAATTGTGCGCCAGGCTACTTTGGGCGCTCCAGCCGGTGAACCTGCCAGCACAACAGAAGAATTTGCGATCGTGTTTGCTGCCATGGGTGTTAAACATGATGTGGCCGAATTCTTTCGCAATTCATTTGCTGAAAGCGGCGCCCTCACCCGTGTGGCCATGTTCTTGAACCTGGCCGATGACCCCGCCGTTGAGCGTCTAATCACTCCCCGTGCAGCATTGACACTGGCCGAGTATCTGGCATTTGAACGCCAAATGCATGTTTTGGTTGTTCTGACAGATATGACCAATTATTGTGAAGCCTTGCGCCAAATTTCGAATATCCGCGGTGAAGTTCCCAGCCGTAAAGGGTATCCTGGTTATTTGTACAGCGATCTGGCTTCCCTCTATGAACGTACTGGCCGCGTAAAGACAAGTAAAGGCTCCATCACTCAGATTCCGATCTTGACCATGCCCAATGATGATATCACCCACCCTGTTCCTGACCTGACAGGATATATCACTGAAGGACAGATCGTCTTGGGTAGATCTTTGTATCAACATGGCATTTATCCGCCAATTTCAGTCCTTCCCAGCCTTTCTCGTTTGATGAAAGATGGTATTGGCAAGGGACACACTCGAACAGATCATCCGCACCTTTCTGCGCAGCTTTATGCGGCATATGCTCATGTGCAAGATGTCCGCTCTCTAGCTTCCGTTATTGGTGAGGAAGAGCTTGGTGAAGTTGACCAGCAATACCTCAAATTTGGCAAAGCCTTTGAAACGAAGTTCATTGCCCAATCTTTGACAGAAAACCGCACAATCGAACAAACTCTCGATATCGGTTGGGAATTACTCGCCCTGCTGCCAAAAGAAGAATTGACCCGCGTTAGTCTGGAAGAGATCAAGCAATACTATAAAGGAAGTAATGGCGAAGATTAATATTGCGCCAACGCGCAGCAATTTACTGCGTATAAAACAAGACTTGCAGTTTGCTAAAGAAGGATATGAAATCCTTAATCGCAAACGTGAAGTTTTGACCACTGAGCTAATTCGAATGGCACACAATGCCGAAGAATTGCAAAATAATGTATGGCAGTTATTGGCCGAAGCCTTTGCTGCCATGGAAAAAGCTCAGCTCAGGATGGGGAGTGAACGGGTCGAATGGGCCGCTCTGGCAGCGGATAAAACCGTGGATGTTCAAATAAAAGTTCGCAGTATTATGGGTGTTTCGGTTCCCACCATTGAATCTCACGGTGAACCCCCAGAAATGCTCTACAGCTTGGGTGATACAACCGCTGCTTTGGATGAAGCCAGTGCAGCATTTGCCAAAGTTCTCAAATTACTACCTGAACTCTCGATGGTAGTCACAACTGTTTGGCGTTTGGCTAATGAATTACGCAAGACTCAAAGACGTGTGAATGCTCTGCAATATATCTTTATTCCAGAATATGAAGAGACTGTCCTCTTTATTGTTAGTTCACTAGAAGAACGTGATCGCGAAGAAACTTTCCGATTAAAACTACTTAAACACAAATCTGAAGCAAAAGCGGAACAAGAGCGTGAATTACGACAGGCCGAAGTTGCCACCAACGAAAATAATTAATCCTTTGTTTTCAAAAAACCTAAAAGGAAAGTTCAAAAAAAAGAACTTTCCTTTTTCATTTCATACACATTTTTTATTACGCAATTTCTGCTAAATGTATTTTCACAATTAGTGAATGGCCTTAAATTCTTAATGGTAAACTTAAAGTAGAAAACATTCAAATATTAATTGAGGTAACATGTCTACTTCAACAGCAACAACGGTCTCTCACCCTAACATTGCATTCGCACAGTGAGAACAATCGAAAACCGATCTATATTTCGGCCAGGCTTGAGATTCCTGAACCTACACGCAGGAAACAAAATGGTTAATTCGTGCAATCCGGACTATCTATTTTCGTATTATTCTCTGGTGCCAAGAATCCCTTAGGCACATACTTATACGTAACATCAATCCGGGCATGCCCCAGCAGCTGAGATACCTGCTTTCGTGCTTCCCGATCATCCATTCCTTGGGCAATAAATTCCAGATATCGATTTTGAGCATAATTTGCCCGCAGCCGGTGTACGCCGCTGATTCCAATTCCAAGTGCCTCGGTCGCTTCCATCACCGTGCGCCGGAATCCAGCCCGCCAGGAAGCACTTGGGGTAAATGTAAATTGTTTGGAACGGTTTAACCTGAGAATCAGATCATCAGGGATCGGCACCGGTCGATAACGTCCCCCCTTCCCGGTAATGTGCAGCAGGTTGTGCTCCACATCGATATTTTGCCCTTGCATCCCGGCAATTTCTTCTTCCCGCAGTCCACAACGTAATGCCAGCTCTGCCGGCAACGCATATGCCGATTTTTTCCCCTTCAGGAATTCAACCACCTTTTCTGAATCTTCCGTGCGATAGCCAAACCTCGGTGCGCGCACACCACTATCATCGCGAAAGGATTTTACCCAATTGCGGAATTCAGGTGTGATTGGGGTTGCAACTTTTATCCAACCTAGCTGTGTGCACCCAAGATAGACCTTTTCCAAGGCAGCCAGCAGCTTGTTTACCGTGCCAGGCGCAGAATCTGTGTAGTATTCTTCGAAGGTAGTCATGATAACATCTGAGGTAAAGAGCGTGCTGAGCAAACCTTCATCGGTAATTTCTTCAGCCCGTTTGAAGAATAAAGTGGCCGTCTGGAAATAGGTCCTACGGGTGTTGATGCCAAGAATGACAGGCAAAGGTTGCGTCGGATCTCCACCTGGTCGCAGCGATTTTTTAACCGAGACCACTCCTTGTTCAGTCCGATACTTCTCGATTTGTTCTTTATCCCAGGTAATTTTCGCAAGCGCGTGATTGACCTGGTTAGAAATGGATGACAATGACAAGCTACACCTCCTTCGACGGCCTTGGATCGCGTTTCCAGCCGTTTCTAGTACTAGTAATATTTTTTTATGTGCCGTTGAGCCTTTCGTCGAGATGTTCTCGACGTACGCGTATAACAGGGTTTTGCACTTCGCGATGCCGGCGCCCCTGAAAACGCCCTGCCTGGCATCTGCGGACTGGTTTTTGCCTGTCAAGAATGAACAGGCC
>PMIV01000044.1 GCA_003158355.1 Anaerolineaceae bacterium | reverse complement strand
AAAATGAATTTTCTCATCCTTGGATTAAAATTAAAATTAATCATTTCTGAACCTATCGATTATCTACAACATATTATTAGTCCAATATTATTCATATATTGCGATTAATCCACCATAAATAATCTTGTATAGAAAAAGGATTTTCTTTATGAAGAAAACAATATTTAAGATTGAATTAATATTCTTGGTCAATTTACAATCCTGTTCTTTTTTAATCAATATTTATGAACAAACTCAATTATTATATGATCCAACAAAAATAATAATCACTGAACAAAATACAAATGAGAAAGAGTATCAATCCGCTTCATTACATACCCCTGTGAAAAATAACCAATCCTTTTCTTCGTCGATATGCCCACCTGAAAATACTCATAATGACTTTACTGAATGGGAAGAACCAAGTATAGCAATTGGTCAAATTTATAAATCGACTTATAGTTGGAATAATGATTATTTTCGAACAGGAAGATATATTGATAGTGATGGAAAATTATTTCTCGCTGAGATAAGGAAAAACGATTATGGTTATCTTTGGTTAGGTGAATTAATTTGTATAAAAGATAGAACAGGTTATGAGCAGTTGCTCGATATTAAACCAATACCAAAAGAAAAGGAAAATTGGACTATACCTTGGAATATTTGTTCAGTAGATTCTGAATTTGACGATAGTTTAATTGCCTGGGGAAGATTTGAGAAAGGCAATCCAAAATTAATGGATATAAAAGAAGCATGGAGGGTAAATACGATTGATAAAAAAATAGAAAAAATATCCGTTTTTAATATAAGCTGTTTGGTGAATACAAGCAACCAACCTTCTCCATACAAATAAAAAGGGCTGAAAGGCAGTATTTTTAAAAAACCACAGTAATTTACGGAAAAAAATTTGTAATTGACCAACAGTAGATGTGTAAGCAACTTTACCTCCCATCACACCTTCATCCATTGTGTAGGGGACGGTTCGAACCGGCCCCTGCCAGGTAATTAGAGTCGATAAATAAATAAACAGGGAGGTAATAATTTTCACGAAGACGTTCATGAAGGGGAAAAAGTCCGCAGAACCAAAGACCTGAGCAACCTCTTAAGCGGCAGCGTGGACACCAGCGATTACTTATTGCCAGTGCACCGCGCAGCGCCCCCGAAGGTGAGTGGGTTCAGTGCGCCAGATGAGCGGCGCAGCACTCTGCGCACAGGAAGTGGCCGGCAACCTGCTCTTTGCCCAGGACTTTTAGCCCCGCGCAGCGCCCCCGTAGGTGGGTAGGCAAACCCAAAGGCGGGGACGACTACGACCAGACCATCTACGGCTTCGCCGGCGAACAGACCGATGAAAGTGGATTAATCTTCCTGCGGGCGCGCTATTACTCACCCGAGATTGCCCGGTTTATATCCACCGACCCGGTGGCCGGAAACCCCAACCAGCCGCTCTCCTTTAACCCCTGGCAGTACGGCTACGACAACCCGATGATTAATACGGACCCCAGTGGAACCATGGTTTGTGATGGTGAAGGCTATTGTGGTGGAAAAAGTTACCAACAATATATTGCTAAGAAGATGGATTTACAATCTGGTAGTGGAGGATCAAAAAGCGGAAGTGGTGATCAACAAACTGAAATTCAAAGTGCTTGCGATCAACATGTAAAATATTGTATTCTAAAAAATGGGGGGATAATTGATAATTCACACCTTGCGACCGGAAACGCAAAAGAATTAAAAAAACAATTATTACTCGCTCAAAAAGGAAATGGTAAAGGATTAGTCACGCTTGAAGAGAATCGAGTGATAATCACATATAGTTTGGAAGGTGTCAATCAATTAAATGATGATGAGCTAGTTCAATATGCAGAGTCAATCTGGCAGGATTTCCAAAGTAAAATAGAAACAGCACAACTATTTCCTAGTCCTGCAACGACTTCATCATACAATTATTTGGATCTACCATCCACTCAAGTTGGCTTTGTAATGGTTATGAAGAATAAAAGTTATGAAGAAGTTATTGAAAATGATTTGGGAGGTGGTTTTATGTCAGTACCAAAAAAATCACAATTTGAGGATGCACTAAAGGGAGCCGAGGAATTATTCACTACACCAAAAAATTATGGTTTTAAATTAATGGTTCCTAAAGAAAGGGTCGAAAAAAGTATTAATTATAGGGGATATTCAATTAAAACGGAACAGTATATTTATAATAGTATCGATTCAGGAATTGATATTACTTCAAATAAACACTCTGAGAAAGGAGCAAATTGGGAAATGACTTCATACGAAGATTCAAACGATCCATTAAAGACTATAAAAGATTTAATACCAAAAAAATAATGAGTTTTAAATAACAAATTATCATAAATTTGGAGATATAAAAATGAAAAAAATTTTTATATTATTATTAATAATCATGATATTAATTTTTGTCCCGACAATATTATATTTATATTTCAAACCAATTTCTATTAAACCAAATAATCCTGAAATTTTGCATATTCCGACGCATGGCGGCCAGTGATTCCGGACGAAGGCGGCCACCGAATCCGATGCATGTCGGCCACCGATTCCGGACGATGACGGCCACTTTTTAAGCACTGATCGGAATCCGTGCCCGGCATCAATCGGAATCTATTAAAAAAAGTAAGTGGGGGAGCGAAACAGAACTGGTTAATCTTTAGAAATTGTGGAAAATTAACCTCCTGAAACAAGGAGGAAAGCATGCCACAGGAAAGGTTAACCGTGAGAAAAATCAAAGAAATATTGCGCTTGAAATGGGAATGTCAACTCAGCGAACGAGTCGTTTCTCGGAGTTGTCGTATTTCACGTAGTACTGTTGGGGAATATGTCCGGCGTGCAGAAGCAGCCGGACTAAAATGGCCGCTACCAGAGAATTTAAGTGACGATCAACTTTATGAGCTTTTATTTCCGAAAAATAAAAAACAAACCCCTAAAGAAACCCCAATACCAGATTGGGAAAATGTCCATTTGGAAATGCGAAAAAAGGGTGTTACTTTGCGTTTACTTTGGATGGAGTATTTGGAAAAATACCCACAAGGATATGGATACAGCCAATTTTGCCAGTTATACCGAGATTGGGCCGGGAAGATCAAACCAACCATGCGTCTGGATCATAAAGCAGGGGAGAAAGCATTTGTAGATTATGTTGGCCCAACCGTTCCTGTAATTGATCAGATGACCGGGGAAATTCGGGAGGCGCAAATCTTTGTAATGGTACTGGGAGCTTCAAGTTACACCTATGTGGAAGCTCAATGGCATCAAGACTTACCCAACTGGATCGGAGGACACGTAAGGGGGTTTGAGTATTTTAGAGGAATCACGGAGGTTATAGTTTGCGACAATCTTAAAGCTGGAGTCCACCATCCAAGTCATTACGATCCGGAAATAAACCCAACATACCAAGAAATGGCGAAGCACTATGGAATTGCCGTTATTCCAGCCCGGCCATATCGAGCTCGTGACAAAGCCAAAGCAGAAGTGGGCGTCCAAAATGTGGAACGCTGGATCCTAGCCAGACTGCGTCACCATAAGTTTTTCAGTCTATTAGAACTCAACAAAGCCATTAGAGAATTGCTGGAAGAGTTCAATAACCGCATTATGGAACATCTGGGTAAGAGCCGCCGAGAATTGTTTGAATTATTGGACAAACCGGCATTGAAACCTCTGCCGGTTACCCCATACGAATTTGCATTGTGGAAAAAAGCCAAAATCGCCATTGATTACCATATTGAGTACGATGACCACTACTATTCCGTACCCTGGCATTTATATCCCGCTGAAGGCATGATCCGGGCAACGGAGAAGACCATCGAATTTTATTCTAACGGAAAGCGGGTTGCCATCCACCCGCGTTCGCGTATCAAAGGGGGGCACACCACATTGAAGGAGCACATGCCTTCAGATCATCGTTTTTATGGGGAATGGTCTCCGGAACGGTTTATCCATTGGGCAGAGAAAATCGGGCCGGAAACAGCAAAAATCGTGCGAATGGAACTGGAATCCAGACAGCATCCGGAACAGGCTTATCGTGCTTGTCTGGGTATCTTGAGTTTTGCCAAGAAATATACGCCAGGCCGCCTGGAATTGGCCTGTCATTATGCGTTTGCTAATGAAATCCATTCATACAAGGGAATTAAAAATATTTTGATGAACCAATTAGACCAACTCACCGCCTCGGAGAGTACGAATCAACCTTCTCTACTGCCCCCTCATACCAATATTCGCGGCAAAGACTATTACAACTAAAGGAGTTTTAAACCATGTTACTACAGCCATTGATGGACAAATTGACCCAGCTTCACTTGCCTGCTTTTCGCAAAGGGATTGAGGAACAAATCACTCATCCCCAATATGCTGATTTATCCTTTGAAGAACGATTGGCAATTCTGGTAGATCTGGAACTACTTCAACGGGATAACAGCCGTATGCGCCGCCGTTTAAAGAAAGCCCATTTCCACCTAAATGCTGTACTCGAGGATTTTAATTTTTCTGCTTCAAGGGGAATTGATAAGCACCAGGTATTGGAATTATCTCACGGTGCTTGGATCACCAACCATCTCAATATGATTATTTCAGGTCCAACAGGTGCCGGAAAGACATTTCTTGGCTGTGCCCTGGGCCATGCATCTTGTAGAGCAGACTTTTTTGTCCATTATTTTCGAACACCGCGTTTACTTCAGGATTTGAGATTGGCCCATGCCGATGGTTCTTACCCCAAATTCCTGACTTCCCTGGCACGCTTTGATCTAATTATCTTTGATGATTGGATGCGGGATGTTTTAACTTTGCCCCAATCTCAAGATTTATTGGACATTCTAGACGATCGCTATGGGCACACATCAACAATAGTGATAACTCAAATTCCGGTTGAGGACTGGCACGAACGTATTCCTGATCCAACCCTTGCGGATGCCATCATGGATCGCCTGGTTAATAACTCCTATCGCCTTCAATTAACCGGAGAATCGCAAAGAAGATTGCGATCTGCTGTACCCATGTCGGCCACCTGATTATAATCATATTACCAGTTCTGTTTCGCCATTAACTGGCCGACATCAATCGGAATCGGTGGCCGATTTCATCGGAATCCGCAGTTTGATTTCCAGATTGCGCCATTTTTTGCTAAAATCATCATCAAATGGATATAACCACCCAAAAATTCATTCGTTTCCAACACGCAGAGCGAAATAAGACCTGCGGCGGGTACACTTATTTGTCTGTTCTGCATAAATTTTGACCGGTTCTAAGTCACTCAGGTTAGCAACAAAAAGCGTTTTCCATTTATCGGAAAGCGCTTTTTATTGCAGAGTAATTAAAGTTTGAGGAAAGGTGTAACACCTCATACAGGGGGTCGGTAAAGTGTCACTGATCATTTAACATTGAGTCAAAATGAAATATTTATGGTATTGACTGACTGGTCACTCTTTGATATAATCATCAGGTAGATTAAGGAGAAAAAGCATGGCCAGACCGAGAAGCGACGATAAACGAAACGCAATTATGGCGGCAGCAATCCGTGTAATTGCAATCCAGGGATTGGGCGCAGCAACGGCAACGATCGCAAAAGAGGCAGGCGTCTCCAATGGGTCGCTCTTCGCCTACTTCGAGACCAAAGCCGACCTGTTGAACCAGCTTTATGTAGAGCTCAAGGCGGATATGGCTGCGGGTGCTCTTGACGGACTTCCGGCTGCGAGCGATATCCGCACACAGATGTTCCAAATGCGGTCCCATTTGCTGCGCTGGGCCACCTCCTGCCCGGAGAAACGCCGGACGCTCGCGCGTCTCT
>PMIV01000004.1 GCA_003158355.1 Anaerolineaceae bacterium | reverse complement strand
AAATTTATTCTTTCTATTTTATGCTAAAATCGTTCAATCGGTTTGAAAGTGTGATGCAAGATGAGTTCTCCTCAGCGGATTGTTATCAAGATTGGTACCTCTACCCTCACCGGCGGCGGTAAGAAACTCTCTGCGCCAAAGCTGGTCGATCTGGCGCGGCAGTTGGCCGCGCTGCACAACCAGAAGATCCAGGTGGCGCTGGTCTCTTCGGGCGCCATTGCCGCCGGACGCGAAGAACTGGGCTACCCGGCCCTGCCCAAACAGCTCCCGGCCAAGCAGATGATGGCCGCCGTGGGACAGCCGCGCCTGATGGCGATGTACGAACAGTATTTCTCGATCTACGGCGTGCACGTGGCGCAGATTTTGCTCACCCGTGCTGACCTGGCTGACCGCCACGGCTTTTTGAACGCGCGCGATACGCTCGAAGCCCTGCTCGATCAGGCCATTATCCCCATCATCAATGAAAATGATACCGTTGCCACGGACGAGATCCGTTTTGGCGACAACGATGCTCTCTCCGCGCAGGTAGCCAGCCTGGTCGAAGCTGACCTGCTGGTGCTGCTCACTGACCAGGATGGCCTCTACAGCGGCGACCCGCGCACGGATAAATCGGCAAAGTTGATCCGCGAGGTGGGCCCAGAGCCGATCTCCGCTGATCTCTGGCAGGCAGTCGGCGGTACCTCCACCGGCCTGGGCACCGGCGGCATGGTCACCAAGCTGCAAGCAGCCGATCTGGCCCGCCACAGCGGCGCTGCGGTGATCATTGCCCGCGGTTCGGTAGAAGATATTTTGCCGCGCCTCGTCAAAGGCGAAGAACTGGGCACGCACTTCACCCCCAGCGTCAATAAGCTGGAAGGGCGCAAGCGCCGTCTGCTTTCGGGCAGCCGCTCCAAAGCCGAGCTGGTCATCGATGCCGGGGCGGTACAGGCGCTGGCACGCGGCGGCTCGCTGCTGCCCGCCGGCCTCATCAAGGTGAACGGCTCTTTTGGCCGCGGCGACGCGGTACGCGTTATCTCGGAAGAGCGCAAAGCCGTAGCCATTGGCCTGAGCAACTACACTGCCGATGAGCTGCAGCACCTCTGCCGCCATCAGTCCGCAGAAATTGAAAATCTGCTGGGATATACATTCGGCGATGAAGTGATCCACCGCGATCACATGGCATTGCTGTAGAAAGCGAGTTCCTATGAGTGAAACCCTCTCCATTGAAACCATATGCCGGCAGGCAAAAGCTGCCGCAGGCCTGTTAGCCCACGTGCCGACGCTGCAAAAAAACGCGGCCCTGCAAAAGATCGCCGACCAGTTATGGTCAGAACGGGATGAGATCCTGGCCGCCAACGCGGCAGATGTGAGTGCTGCCCGCGCAGCCGGAATCAGCGAAGCCATGCTCGACCGCCTCACCCTCAACGAAAGCCGTCTGCAAAATATCATCACTGACCTGCGCCATGTCACCGAACTGGCCGACCCGGTTGGAGATTTGTTGGAAGAAAAAGTGCTGCCCAACGGCCTGGTGCTGCGCAAACAGCGCGTGCCGATGGGTGTTCTGGCTGTGATCTATGAAGCCCGCCCCAACGTCACTGTGGATGTGGCCGGGCTGGCCTTGAAATCGGGCAACTGCGTCATCCTGCGCGGGGGCAGCGAGACCATCCGCTCCAACCGCGCCCTTTGCGCTGCCATCCAACGCGGTCTGCAGGGAACACAGATTCCCGCGGCGGCCATCCAGCTCATCAGCGACACTGACCGCGCCCTGGTGCTGGAACTGCTGCAAATGGATAAATATGTAGATATGGTCATTCCACGGGGCGGCGCCGGACTGCATACCTTCTGCCGCGAAAACAGCCGCATCCCGGTCATCACCGGCGGCATGGGCATCTGCCACCTGTTCGTGGATGAAAGCGCCGATCAGGAGCGTTCCATCGAGGTCATTCGCAACGCCAAGATCCAGCGGCCTTCGGTGTGCAACGCACTGGATACCGTGCTGGTGCACCAATCAATTGCAGCCGAGTTCCTGCCCCGCCTGGTCGAACGTCTGGCCGCGGACAGGGTTACTTTCCGCGCGGAACCGGCCGCGCTGGCACTGTTAAACGGGAAAAACTCCGCCGTTGTGCAGCCTGCCGGCCCGGAAGATTTTGACACCGAATGGCTTTCTTTGGTTTTGGGATTAAAAGTAGTTCCCGGGGTTGAAGAAGCCGTGCAGCACATTGCCCAACATTCCACCGCCCACTCCGATGGCATCCTTACCGAAGCCACCGAAAATGCGGCTTACTTCGTGGAGCAGGTGGATTCGGCGGCGGTTTATGTCAACGCCTCCACGCGCTTCACCGACGGCGCGCAGATGGGATTGGGTGCGGAAATTGCCGTCTCCACTCAGCGCCTGCACGCGCGCGGCCCAATGGGGCTGAACGAATTGACCACCTACAAATGGATCATCCGGGGCAGCTATTCCGTGCGTCCTTAAGATGCTAAGCTTTGCGTAGCCCCTCGCTGACGCGGATCACCACCACGCCTCCCACGATCATCAGCCCGCCAATCAACTGGATGAGGGTCAACACTTCGCCAAAAACGAAGTAGGCCGAAATGGTAGTGAAGACCGGTTCGAGGGTGACGATGAGGTTGACCACGCTGGAAGGCAGGTAGGTGAGGCTGATGTTGTAAGTGCCAAAACCCAGCAGGGTTGGCCCCGCCGCCAGCAGAAAGAGAACGCCCCAGCCCAATAGATCGAGCCCCGGCCAGATCATCTCCGAGATATTCTTTGCCGAGCCGGGCAGGGCGCCGCCCGAAAGCAGGTTGAAAGCCAGCAAAAAAAGCGCCGCAAACCCGAAGGTATAGAACTGCATCGTCCAGATATTCAGCCCGCGCTGGGAAAAAGAACGCCCCATCAGGCTGTATACCGCGTAACACAGACCGGTGGCAACACCGGTGAAAATACCCAGAAAGTTCGCCTGCCAGTTGGAAGCGTAAAGCGCGCCAGAAACCAGCACGCAGCCGAACAGGCTGAGCAGGACCGCCGTCATTTTTCCCCAGCCCAACTTTTCTTTAAGGAACCACCAGCCCAGCAGCGCCGTGAAAGCCGCGGAACTGTAGCACAGTACCGTCCCCACTGCCGCGCCGTTGATCGCCACCGCCAGGGTCCAGTTGGAGTTGAACAACGCCAGCACCAGGCCGTAGAGGATGAGCAGCGGCAAGAATTTCGCCGGTATTTTAAAAAGTCGCGGACGTATGATCAACAAGATCAACCCCAGCGGGAGGATCACAAAGATATCGCGCCAGAAAGCCAGGATCAACGCGGGGATCGCGTAGGTCTGGGTGAGGTAACGGATAAGGATGCCGGTGGTGGATAGAATGGCTGCACTGAGAAAAGCAAACAGGTAGCCGCGGTTGACGCTTTTTACAGGAGTTGGGATGTTAGACATTCTTTTCTTTCTGAGGCTGAAGTTCGGTTTGGAAGAGAGTAAAGAATTTCTACCAAACCCTCTGATTTTACCAGCATCAGGGGTCAGTTTCCCTTTTTAGCTTCAAGAATTAACTTTTTGAACAAAATCGCTGTACGTCGTGCCGATACTTATGCCGGTCTTTTGGTTTCCACCCCAAGCTGCCTGATTACCTCGTCAACTATCTCCTCCGCCGAGGGGTCGATCTCCACAGTGATCGCGTCTAGCGGTTCCTCGAGCGCGGCAAACTGGCTGTCGAGCATACCGGGTTTCATGTAATGGCCGGGGCGGGCCTGCATGCGCATCTTGATCAGTTCGTAGCTGCCCTTGAGGTAAATAAATCTTACCTGCGCCGGGTCAACGTTAAGCTGCTCGCGGTAGCGCTGTTTGAGCGCCGAACAGGCCAGCACTCCCGACTCACCTTCTTGCAGGGTGGAGCGAATGAGATCGGCCAGCGCTGCCAGCCAGCCGGCGCGGTCTGCGTCATCCAGGGGAATGCCCTGGCTCATTTTGGCAACGTTAGCGGGCGGATGGAAATCATCGCCGTCGTAAAAAGGCCAATGCAGCCGCTCGGCCAACAGCCTGCCGATGGTGGATTTACCGCACCCGGAAACACCCATGACGATGAGAAACATGTCTTAACCCTTTGGTTTGAGGCGGTAAAGGAACTCTCCGGCGCGCGGTACCACCAGCAGATCTTCATCTTTACTGCGCATCCATTCGGCCAGGTCGATTGAGATTGGGTTGCAGTAACCCAGGTTGACTGCGCGGCAGTCCGCCTCGGAGATGCCGGTGCTGAGCGTCACGCGAATGCGTGGAGTTTCAATGCCGCTAACGGGGTCATACGTACCCAGCCCGCGCAGGTGAGTGGAATGGGCGCGCACCCCGGCCGGGATTTGGTCGAACTTGCCGGGTTGTTTCACGAAATAATCACGCACGTGATATCCGATTTCGCGGATGAAAGCACCATGCACCGCGCTGAACTCATGAATGTGGGGAGCATAGATGATGACTTCGCCGCCGGCGGCCACCACAGGTTCCATTTTGTACATACCTTTGGCGCCCGTCCAGATATCGTTATACATACGCGGCATCACCGAAAGCACCGTTTTATAAGCATGATCCACCCACTTGATATGCACCTGCGCAGAAAGATCGGCAGCCTTCGACCAGGCTGCTTCGGGAGTTCCGCAAAAGACATCGGCCACGCCTTCAGGGGTGACCACGCAGCACAGCGCATCCCGCGGCCGCGGGATGAACGAAGCCGCCAGGTCGATCAATTGGCGCACCGGGGTGTTCTTGGTGCCAATGATCTCATAAGAAGTCAGCAGCGCTCCCAGCCAGTGACTGAGGTCGATGATGTCCGGCCCGGCAATGCCTGGGAAGAAATATTTGTTGCCGCCCGAAAAGCCCACCACCTCATGCGGAAAGACCGGACCGCAGACCAGCAATTGGTCATAATCCAGGATCAGCCGGTTGAGGCGCACCGGCACACTCTGATGCAGCATACCGCGGCTGATCTGTTCCACCTGTGCTGCGCTGATCTCGCCCACCTGCACCAGCATGGCCGGGTCCTGCCAGGCGTGATTGAACAGGTTCACCCGCGTATATTTTTCGGCCTTTTCAGCGGCGGTCAGCCCCACCAGTGCCAGCAGCTCCGCTTCACTCAGCGGTGGATGTGTCCCCAGCGCCACTAAAAAATCCAGTTGGCTCACCTTACCTATCAGCGCTGCCGTTATGGTATTGAAAAAGAGCGGCACCGGCATGGTACGGGTAGGGTCCGGAATAATGACCAGCACCCGTTTATCTTTCAGGGGAAGAGAATTTAGTCCCTGGTTGATCTTTTGTCTTACCTGGTCTTCAGAAAGCAGATTGACCATATTATTCACTCGCCGCTACACACCGCTGCAGGCCAAAAAACCGCCGTCGACAGGCACCACAATTCCGGTGACGAACGCCGCCGCCGGAGAGAGCAGCCACAGCATAGTTCCGATTAAATCTGCCGGTTCGCCAAAACGGTTCATGGGGGTGTGGCTCATAATGGTCTGTCCGCGTGCAGTCAGTGCGCCGGTCTTTTCATCCGTTAGCAAGTAGCGGTTCTGTTCACCCAAAAAGAAGCCCGGAGCGATGGCGTTGACGCGTATGTTAGCGGAATACTCTTGAGCCATATATACGGCCAGCCATTGAGTGAAGTTGCTGACCCCGGCCTTGGCGGCAGAATAAGCCAGGTTGCGTGTCAAGGGCCGGTAAGCATTCATCGATGAAATATTTAAAATGACGCCCTGTTTGTTTTCAGCCATGCCCTTGCCGAACACCTGGCTGGGTAAGATCGTTCCCAGCACATTGAGGTCAAAGACAAATTTCAATGCTTCGGTTGGCAAATCAAAGAAATTCTTTTCCGGGCCGGTCATAGCAGCGGGAGTATTCCCGCCGGCAGCATTGATGAGAATATCCACATCACCAAACTCGTCCTGAATTTGGGCGGCAGAAACCTGTAACGCCTGCATATCCAAAACGTCTGCAGGGAACAAGACCACCCGGCCGGGTGCCCCTTCGATCCGTGTTGTGATACGTTCGGGGAGCTGCGCAGTGCGATTCAAGATCGCCACGTTCGCGCCAAACCAGGCCAGCGTCACCGCCATCTCACTGCCAATCACACCCCCGCCGCCGGTGATCACGGCCGTCTTGCCGAAAAAGTCATAACATTTTTGTAACTCTTTTGGGTTCATCTGATCCTCGCTTCTGCCGGAACATAACCTTCCAGACCGTAGGCCTTTACCGCCAGCCCGCAGGTCAATGCTTTCATCATTTCGTCTGCGCTCTCTTCATCAATGATTCTGCGCAGCACCAGCCCGGCCAGCCAGTTAGCGCTGGCACGCCGCCACAGATCGTGGCGTGCCGGGATGGAGAGCAGCGCCCGTGTATCATCATTGAAACCAACTGTATTGTACAACCCACCGCTGTCGATGGCCTGTTCAAAGAAACGCTGCATGCCGTTGAGATGGTCATTGAACCACCAGGGCGGACCCAGTTTCAGCGCCGGATAGTAGCTAGCCAGCGGCGCCAGTTCGCGTGCATATGTCGTTTCGTCCAAGGTGAACAAGATGAGATGGAAATTCTCGTGGTTGCCAAAACGGTTCAGCAGCGGTTGCAGCGGACGGGTGAATTCCACCGGGATGGGAAAATCCGCGCCCATATCTGGACCGGCATTGGCGTAGAGAGCCTGGTCGTGATTGCGGTAAGCGCCCACATGGAGCTGCATCACCATTCCGTCTTCACTGCTCATGCGCGCCAGTTCCATCACCATGCCAGCCTCAAAAAGCCCGGCTTCCTGTGCCGAAATCTGCCCGCGCCGCCCTTTTTGGAAGAGAACTTCCATTTCCGCGGCGGGGAGGGGAACTGCCTCAGGCGTGACCACCCCCAGATCAGTGGCCGTGGCTCCCATCTCTTTAAACGCAGCCCGGCGTGCTTCAACGGCCTGCAAAAAGGAAGAGAAATCGTGAATTTCATTGCGGCCCGCTGCTGCCAAACGCTCTATCTCGGCAGGCCAATCCGGCCGGTCGATGTGTACGATGCTGTCCGCGCGCAAGGTGGGCAGAATGTGCCCCTCCCAGCCGGAATCTCTAATTTGTTGATGCTGCGCCAGATCATCGGCGGCGGAATCTGTGGTGCAAAGAACGGCAATATTAAAGCGTTGGTAAAGCTGGCGCGGCGTGAACTCCGCCCGGCTCAGTTGAACCTGAATGGCCGTGTAAATGGCCTGTGCGTTCGCGCTGTTCAGCGCTTCATCGATATCAAATACCTGTGCCAGTTCGTCGCGCAGCCATAATCCGGTGGGGGTGGCCGCGTAACAGTAAAAATAGTCAGCAAAGATCTGCCAGATGCGGCGCGGATCCTGTTCCACCGCGGTGCCGCCCCCGGCGGGAATTCCCAGCTTTTCATAGGCTACCCCCTGCGAATGCAAGATGCGCAGCACATAATGATCCGGCTTGATCAGCAGTTCGACCGGGTTGCCAAAATGGTAGTCCGCATCAGCAAAGAGGCACGCATCCACATGCCCGTGCGGGCATACTAAAGGCAGCGTTTTGATGCTTTCGTAGAGCCGGAAGGCCAGCGCTTGTTGAGCCGGATCGTGTGCAAAATAGCGGTTTGGAAGATTCATCTTTTCACCTTTTGAACTCCGGTACCGGTCAGGTGACGTGCTGCCGGTTTTGTTCATTCTGCCAGCGCCGTTACGCTCCAGGGAGGGCGAGCTCGCGTTTCTCACCGGCAGGTAAAATGAGTTCGAGTTCTGTATACGGCAGTTGATAACGGTAAGGGGCAACAACAATGTCGACGGCGTTCTGCCCTGCCGGGCTCGCCGCGGGTACCAGCAAACTCCAGCCGTGGAACAGACATTTTAACGCAGCGAACTTCTGTAGGGTTAACAATGCGAATGGTATGCCTCCGCTTCATCGAGCAGCCTCTTGACTATTTTCAGCTGGCGTAACAATACTGTCGCCTGCAGACTGCACCAGCCCGATTGGGTAGATCGATTTTTTGGCTGCCGTTTTTTTGAGAGAGCACACGCATGCGCTTATAGTCCTGATTGAGTCTCTTCAAGCGAACCCTTACTCTCTATTCTAAATCAACTCAAAGGAAAACGGATTCTGATTTGTTCCTCAATCACAACATCATAATTTAATTTGGTTTTTCAATAATTTGCCAGTCGTTCTCCAGAGCATATTGGCGCAAATGCACATCCGGTGTCACGGCTACAGGGTTTTCTACCGCGTTCAAAAATGGAATATCGTTATGCGAATCGCTGTATCCCCAACTGCCCGCCAGGGTGAAATCATTCTCACCCGCCCATGTTTTAACAGCCTCCGCTTTCACCTGGCGAAAAGGCGGCAGGGAAGCTAGACTGCCGGTGGGGATTCCATTTGCCATTTCCATCTGGGTACAGATCAGGTTAGGAATGCCCAAAGCAGCCGCGATGGGCTGCGTTAATATTTGATTGGAAGCCGTTGCCAGGATTAATACATTTCCTTTGGCCCGATGATTTTCCAAATGCTCCAGCATATAAGGTCGAAAAAGCGGCTGCAAATTTTGAAGGTAGTCCTTGATCAATTCCTCTGCCTGGCCAGCCGAACAGGAACTCAATGGCTTCATCAGGTAGCGTTCATATTCCGCGTAATCCAGCCCTCCCTCCTCGTATTCCAGGCAGTACTGCTTAATCGTTTTCAGGAATTCGGCATCCACCATCCCTTTTTCTGCCATTAATTTAACCCATACCAACTCGCAGTCTCCATCAAGCAAAGTGGAGTCCAAATCAAAAATAGCCAGGGATCTTTCTATACTCACCTTTCACCTCAGATTCAAAATCTTTACCAAGCGGCCGCAAGTAGCCTGCGCCGCAGTGCAATTGGAATGATTGTTTCACAATATATAGCGCTGATCGATTCATTTGAGTATACCTGAAAAAGATTAAGGTCAGTTCATGCCTTGTTGAACAAACCCTTAACATCTGTCAGCCAACACAAACCCCAACTAAAAAATGTAAATCGACAAATCGGCCACGCTNNTAGGAGATTCGTTCATGTTTTCAAAGAAGTTCGTGCCCCAAGTTTTGATTGTATTGTTTGTCGCTGCCATGGTGCTTTCTGCCTGTGCTTCGACCCCGACCGCCACGCAGGCCCCCGCAACCCAGGCCCCTACGACTGAAGCTGCTACAGCAACCACCGCCGCAACTGCCGCACCAGTTGATTGGTCAACCACTAAATCTGCCGCCGATGGTGGTGGTGTAGATGCATTGGTTGCTGCTGCCAAAGCAGAAGGTTCACTCAACGTCATTACCTTACCCCGTGATTGGTGTAACTATGGTGAGTTAATGGATAACTTCGCCAAGAAATATGGCATCACCATCAATTCGCTCAACCCTGATGGTGGTTCAGCCGACGAAGTCCAGGCCATTATCGACAATAAAGGCAACAAAGGCCCACAGGCTCCGGATGTGTTGGATATCGGCCC